>CAYGTM010000071.1:0-2857 GCA_964352795.1 uncultured Phycisphaera sp. | reverse complement strand
GCCGAGGTCAGGCCCGGGGCTATTGCCGATGGTCACGAGCTCGGAACTGGCGCCACGGTTTCTGTTGCGCGGTGGAACTGAAACCAGGCGGGCGGATCATGGTTGGGTCGGTTCGTCGGCTCGTTGTTCGTTCGTTCGGGCCAGATACAGTGCGATGAAACCCGTGGAGATCGCTGCGGCGCAGATCCAGGTCATCTGCGGGCCCGGCGGAGCCGCGAAGCCGCCCAGGTCGATGAAGATGAAGTAGGCCAGATCGGCCATGCCGCCCACGAGCGCCGCAGTATATATCGCCCCGGGCCTGCCCTTCCACACCAAAGGGGCGGCGACCAGCGTGACCACGCCGAACCAACCAAGGTTCATGGCGTGCTGGGACAGCACCGCGCTGACCGCCGGGTGGTACGCGCCCGCGAGTTCTTCAACGGGAACTTTTGCGGCGATCCCCTGGATGGCTTCGGCGGTCTTGCCGACGAGGAGCAGTCGAAGCGTCATCACGCCAGCCAGGATGTGGACGAGCCCCCAGACAGCCCAGAGCATGGCCGAGGCTCGAAGCAGCCAGGGGACGGTCCGATGCTTGGTGGGAAGGATCGAGGGCATGCGCGTTCTCCAATACATGTTGGGATGCATCAAGATCGAGTGGCATGGGCACGGGAGGCCCGGCGCAGGCGTGAACGGATGATGCGGTCCATTCGCTCCACGGATACGGCTTCGAGTTGGCCCAAGAGCGCTTCTTCGGCTTCATCAAACAGCTCATTGATAAACCGCCCGACCACCAGGGCAACCAGGTCCGCGCCCTCGGATGGATGGCGCGTGAGGATCTCGGGTTCGGCGTGGAGCGCCTCGTACGCCTCTCGCAGATTGATGTCCCTTGCGGGCCTGGCCAGCACGCTCCCGCCACCCGCCCCGCGTCTGGTCTCGACCAAGCCCGCGTGCTGGAGCTTGGCCAGCACGCGGCGGAGGACCACCGGGCTGGTGCCGTAGGTGCGGGCGATCGTGTCGGACGTCAGGGGCTCGCCGCGCGTGGAGGCTAGGAACCCGAGGATATGGAACGCGATGGCGAGTTCACCGGTCACGACGATATTGTAACCAGAATGGTAGCAATAGTCCAACATCAAGGGGCGTCAAGGCGACGTCGCGGGCGTGGAACGACGCCTGTATGTCAAGCCACCACGGACCCGCCCGTGTCGCATGAACGTTCGACCCGCAACCGAACTGTCCAGATTGCCCGCAGCCGTGTGGGGAAAGGTCGAACTCACTCGCCGCCGCGCATGGCGTCGAGTTCGGCCCATCGTGCGTAGAGGTCCTTCACGCGTTCCTGGCCGTCCCTGAGTTTGGAATACGCCGTCGCCGCTCGTGCGTGATCGGACAGGAGGGCCGGATCGGCGGCCTGGGCCTCGAGCCGCTCGACCTTGGCTTCGGCTTCGAGGATCGCCGCTTCCATGCCGTCCAGTTCCAGTTGCAGTTTGTAGGACAGCTTGCCGGGCTTGGGCGGGTTCTGCGTTTTCGTGGCCGATTGGCTCGGCTCGGGCCTGGGCTTTTCTGAGGCGAGCTTCTCTGAGGCGAGTTTCTCCGCTTTCTGGGCCGCCGCCTTCCACTGCTCCATCGAGGCGAACCATTTGGCGTCGCCCTTGCCATCGAGGGCCAGGTATTCGGTCGAGACGCGTTCGAGCAGGAAGCGGTCGTGCGTCACCAGCACGATCGCGCCGGGGAACTCGAACAGCGCGCCCTCGAGCACCTCCAGCGAGGGGATGTCCAGGTCGTTGGTCGGCTCGTCGAGCAGCAGCACGTCCGCGGGCGAGAGCATCAGGTTGGCGATCAGCACGCGGGCCTGCTCGCCGCCCGAGAGGTCGCCCATCCGCATCGGCAGCTGCTCGGGCTCGAACAGGAACCGCTTGGCCCAGCCCGACACGTGGACCTTCGCGCCGCGATAATGGACCGTGTCGCCGATGGCGCCCAGGGCCTCGCGCAGGGGCTGGTCCTGCGGGATCGACTCGCGGTGCTGGCTGAAGGTGATGATCTTGAGGTTGTCGGCGCGCTGCACGGCCCCCGCGTCGGGCTGGAGGTCTCCGGACATCAGCCGCATGAGCGTGGTCTTGCCCGAGCCGTTGACGCCCAGCAGGCCGATCCGCTGGCCGGGGGTCAAGGTCAGGTCGAGCCCCTCGAACAGCCGCTTGCCGCCCATCGCTTTGGACACGCCCCGCAGGACCAGCAGCTTGTTGGCCTGGCGCTCGGTCGCGTTGAACTCGATCTTGGTGGTGCGCGACGGGGCCAGGTTCCGCTCGGTGGTGTCCTTGAGCGCTTCGCGGCGTTCGGCGGCCGCCTGCACCTGGCTCTTGTTGCGCGTGCCGCGCCCCTTGACGCCCTGGTGCAGCCAGGCCGTATCGCGCCGCACGCGGACGGCGATGCTGGTCTGGGCCGCCCGCTGGGCCTCCAGGAACGCCTCCTTGCGTTCGACGAACCGGCTGTAGTTGCCCTGGGCCTCGAAGGCCCCGCCGGGGTAGGCCGCCGAGAGTTCGACGATGCGCGTGGCGGTGTTCTCGAGGAATCGCCGGTCGTGGGTCACGAAGACCATCGCGATGGGCGACTGGCGGACGAAGGCTTCGAGCCACAGCACGCCCTCGAGGTCGAGGTGATTGGTCGGCTCGTCGAGCAGCAGCACCTCGGGGTCGCGCGCCAGCGCTCGGGCGAGGGACAGCCGCTTGCGCCACCCGCCCGAGAGCGTGGCCACGGGCTGGTGCAGGTCGACGAAGCCCAGCTTCGTGAGGGCGATCGAGGCCAGGGTCGTCGCGTCGGTGTCGTGACCGCCACCGTGGTCGCCGTCGTGTTCGCCGTCGTGTTCGTCGTCTTTGCGGCCCAGCCC
>CAYGTM010000070.1:0-9005 GCA_964352795.1 uncultured Phycisphaera sp. | reverse complement strand
CCTGGGGCATGGCTGTGGTCGCCGGCCTGGCGCTCGTGCTGGTCGTTGGCGGGCTTGTCGGCATTGTGGACAGCGTACGCGCGGTGGAGCGATGAGCCTAGAATCACCGATGGTCTCCGATGCGCCCGATTCCGGCAGACCACATGACACGGGCGGGAAGGATCGCACGCCCATGAACGCTCAACGAGCCTTCGATCGGCCTCTGGGCGGCACCGAGTTGCCCCGCCAGATCGTGAACCTCAAGCGTCAACTTATCAAGGAAGCCTCGTACGCCGTGGCGATGATCGAGCAGGCGCTCGACGCCCTGCTGCGGCTGGACCGACCCCAGGCCAAGGCCGTGCGAAAGCAGGACGACGTGATCGATCGCCAGGAGATCGAGATCGAACTGGCGTGCCTGGACCTGCTGCTGATGCAGCACCCGGTGGCCAGCGACTTCCAGGCCGTGCTGTTCGTGCTTCGGGTGAACACGCAGGTGGAGCGCGTGGGCGACCATGCGTCGAGCATCGCCAAGTGCGCGTCGAAGATGGTCAAGGCCGGGCTCGACCCCCGGTGGCCGACCTCGCTGATCGAGATGGCCCACCGCGTGCCGGCGTGCTGCCATAAGACGCTGCGGGCCGTGCTGGACGAAGACGTGGCCGCCGCCCGCGAGATCATCGCCGAGGACGAGGTGATCGACGAACTCGAGAAGACCCTGTTCACCGAGACGCTCGAACTCATCCGCACCGATCCGCAGGGCGATCTGGCGGGCCTGTACATCTATCGCGTCGGCCGCGAGCTCGAACGAACCGCCGACGTGATGGCCGGCATCTGCCGCGACCTGATCTACCGCGAGACGGGCGTGAACGTTCGGCACGCGAAGTAGGGCAACCTCGCGTCCATACCCAAGCGGGAACAAAGCGATCGGATCATGGTTTGGTGCCCGCCATGCGCGGACTCTGGCAAACGAGGTTGTTGGGCGTGGTGGGCCGGCCCAAGTCCAGGCGCGCCCTGATCGCGTCGGCATTGCTCGTGCAGGCGGTGGTGCTGGGCGTGGGCTGGTTGGTCACCTTCCGCATCGTGCAGCGATCCTTCGCCCGGGTGGTCGAGGGCATCGTCCAGCAGCAGAACCGCGAGATCGTCGAGCGCGTGGCGGCCTTGCTGCCGTCGGTCATGGACGAGGTGGAGTTCGGTGGCGACGATTGGGAGAAGCTCCAGCGGATCATCGAGGGCGAGGCATTGCGAGACCTGCCCGCCGGCGGGTTCGCGTGCCTCATCGAGCCCGACGGCCGGCTGCTGTGCCACCCCGACATTCGCGATGATCCGGGCCTGCGCAACTTCAGTTTTGCGGGGATGCGGATCGCCGATGGGCTCGATCCCGCATCATCACGCCAACCGATCATGAGCGTGGGCACGCCCGGCGTGGCCGCGGCGGGCATCGTCGAGTTTCCCGGTGAGTTCCATTTTGTCGCCACGCAACCCATCGACGAGAACGGGCTGCGGTTGCTGATCCATCAGCCCGTGGGCGATCTGATCCGAGTGGGCAAGTCCAGCAGCCAATCGGTGCTGGTGATCGCGACCTTCGCGGCCTTGGGCGTGCTGTCGATCTCGGGCTTGGGCTTACACACGCTGCTGCGGCGATACGAGGGCGCGCAGGAACGGCTCAATACTCAGTTGAAAGAGCACCTGTTGGTGGCGCGGCGCATCCAGCGCGCGACGCTGCCTTCCAACCTGCCGAGCATTGCCGGATACGCCTTCGCGGGGTGGAGCGAGCCCGCCGATGAAACCGGTGGCGACTCGTTCGATCTCTTCGAGCTCGCCGATGGTCGAGGCGTGGCGATCATGATCGCCGACGCGTCGGGGCATGGCATCGGGCCCGCGTTGGCGATCGCCCAGCTTCAGGCCATGGCCCATCTGGCATGGAGGCACGAGCCGGACCCACTGGCCGTCGCGCGCGTCCTCAACGAGCGCATGGTGGCGCAGCTGCCCGACGGCCGATTTGTAACGGCCTGGTTCGGGCTGCTCGACCCCGAGACCGGGCGACTGGGCATGACCAGCGCGGGCCAGGATCCGCAACTGGTGTACCGGGCGGCGACCGGCAAGGTCGAGCGGTGGCCGACCGACACGATCCCGCTGGGCATCCTCCCCAGCCTCGACGACTCCCCGAGCCGAGTTGCCGTGCTCGCTCCGGGCGATACCGTGCTGCTCGCGTCGGACGGCATCACCGAAACCATGTTCGATGGCAAACAGTTCGGCGTGGAGAGGCTGGCCGGCGTGCTCCGATCGAACAATACCCGTACGCCCGAAGAGATTATCGACGCCGTGAGAACAGCCGTGGACGAGTTCTCGCACGGGGCCCCGGCGATCGACGATCGCACCCTGGTCGTTGTGCAGCGGCATGGCAACAGCAAGACGGCCTGAGCCTCCACGCATATACTCCCGCCTTCGGGCGCATAGCTCAGTTGGCTAGAGCGCTGCCGTCACATGGCAGAGGTCACAGGTTCGAGTCCTGTTGCGCTCATTCGAGATCGGAATGGAATGAACGCCCCCACAGCCCAGGCTGCGGGGGCGTCTTTCGTGCTGGGTTGCGATTCGGTTCGAGTCGGTGCAGGTTACGGGCAGCCGGCGTCGAACTCGTTCGAGAAGGTCAGGAAGTCGAAGATGGTCAGTTCGCCGTCGCCGTCGAAGTCGACAGAAAGGTCTCCCGAATCGAAGAGGTTCGAGAACTGGAGGAAGTCGAAGATGGTCAACTCGCCGTCGCCGTCGAGGTCCACGCGGCAGGTGGGGCCGCCGACGCCGTCGACGGTGATGAAGAGCTTGGGGCCTTCACGGCCCATGAAGGGCTCCTGGCCGCGGTAGGTGGCCGACACGCTGTCGCTGGCGTCAACAAACACCCAGGTCAGGATGTCGTCGTTCTCGATCTCGTCGGCCAGCTCGTCGGTGAGTGTGAGCGACTCGCCGCCGCCGCCGGGGCCGCCGGCCTGGTCGTAACGATCGATGGTGCCGGTGCCGATCTGGAAGTAGAGGAAGCTCAGGAACGGGGTGTCGCTGGCCAGGGCCAGGTCGGGGCTGCCACCATTGTCGAAGAAGGGGTAGAACAGGTCGCTCAGGGCGGTCTTGGCGTCGGATGTATCGTCGGTGGAGATGTATACATCGACGTCACCGTCGGCGGAGAAGGAGGCGTTGTCCTGGGTCATTTCCAGGGCGACCTCGGTGACCTGCCAGCCGCCGGGGAACAGGCTGTCAAACTCGGCCCGGATGGCGGCCAGATCCCAGCGGGCGGTGCCGTAGGAGCGGAACTGGGGGTCAACGCCGACGCCCTGGATGTTGAAAAAGCGATCGCCGTTGGGGCCTGGGCGGGGGCCGGCTTCCTGGATGGTGCCGGTCTCGAAGGCGACGACCGAGCGGGTTTCCTGGGCCAGGGCGTTGCCGGCAATGGCCAGGCCGCAGATGGCGGTGATGGGGCGGGTAATCATGGTCGGATTCCTCTCGTTTCTCGGGTAAAAACAGTGCAATACGAACGCTGTGCCCAAGCATCCCATGAGCCGTCAGGCCCGTGGGTCAGCAAGCATGTGTGTCATGGTCGCAAGGGCACGAAACACAATACCGACCTTCTCGTCGGGAACCGCCAAGAGGGAGCGAAACCCCGTTGAAGTATTTGTTATGATCGCGCGAAGATTTTGTTTTGGAGAGGCGATTGGGTGTTTGGGTGGTTTGTCGGGATGGCCGTAATCATCGGCATTCTTTGGGTCGTGTTGCCATTGCAACACCGAACGGGGTGGTGATGGACGAGTTCGCGCGAGCAGGTCTTTCCCGAATGATTGGACGGTGGGTCCGCGCCGATTTATACTTGGCCAATCGAAGTGCGGAGTGCATTTTTTTTGTGCGGACCCGAACGGTGATTGAGGAACAAGCATGCGCGGTACCAAATGGTTACGCCACACGCGTTCGGCCTTCACGCTCATCGAACTGCTCGTGGTCATCGCGATCATCGCGATTCTCATCGGCATCCTGCTGCCCGCTCTTGGGCAGGCGCGGGCGGTGGCGCGCGATGCGGTGTGCCTGGCCAACGAACGTTCGTTGGGCCAGGGCATGGCCGTGTACACGACCACCTACAAAGACTGGTTGCCCGGCCCGAATACGAGCGGGCTGAGCTTGCATCAGGGCCGGCAGTATGGCGGCGGTCAAGAAAGCCCGACGCAGGATTGGGACTGGATCAGCCCCATCGTGGGCGAGATGCTCAACCTCCCCACGCCGCGGCTGGACAAGTACGAGGGCTTGCTCAACACGCAGATGTCCTGCCCGCACAACCACGAGCGGTATGTGACCAACTTCACGCCGGGCAGCGGTCGGGTGCCGATGGACGAAGAAGTGCCCGGCGATGGGCCGCACCCGAAGATCATGAGCTACACGATGTGCCCCATGTTCCTGTTTGAGTCCGACGTGATTCCGTACCAGAACCCTCGCAATGGTGAGTTCGTGCAGATGCGCCCGCGCGGCGACGTGCTGTACCCGCTGGGTGGCGCGGCCCAGACGGGCATCGCGCCGCCGGCGAACTACAAGCCTCGGTTGGAGCAGATCGGTTCACCCTCTCGCAAGGCCATGGCCTTCGAGGGTGGGAGATTCTGGGACTCGCGACTCCGTGGTGGTCGCGGAGGGTTCGATTATTCCACGGCCCTGAACACCACCGGGCTCGAAGGCACGCCCCAGGGCAACTTCACGTCCATCGGCCCGTTCTTCCGGTTCGGACGGACACCTTCGGGCATGGGCGGGATGGCCCGCAACGAGGACGGCTCGCCCTCGGAGCAGTTCGATACGCACCTCCTGCGTCACGGCACGCAGCACATGAACATCGTGTTCTTCGATGGCAGCGCCCGCGTGATGGACCACTTCGAGGCGGCCGACCCGGCGATGTATGTACCCGAGAGATCACAGGTGTTCGACGAGGCGGTGTTCCTGGACGAGTACCAGGAACGCTACCCGCGATTCACGAAGTTGCAATAAGAACAAAGACCCCGGACAATGCCGGGGTCTTGTTATATTGACGAGTGTGAGTGGCGTGGATCGATCAGGCCTGCCACTCGTCCAAGAGCTTTTCGAGATGGTCCATGCTGCTCGCGGCGCCATGCTCCATGCCGCCGCCGGCGTGGGCATCGCGCGAGGCCTGGCTGTCGTAGACGATCTGGTTGCTCAGCACGCACACCTCGCCGTACTGCTCGAAGGTGATGGTTTCGGTGGCGGGGTGGTCACGGGCCTCGGGCGCGTCGTAGGTGAAGGTCTGCACGATGCGTTCGGGCTCTTCGATCTCTTTGTATTCACCCTTGAACGTGTGCGTCGTGCCGTCGGGCTCCTGCATCACCACGCGGTACGACCCGCCCACGCGGAAGTCGACGGTACACTCGGTCGTGTCGAGCACGCCGCAGCCCCACCACCGGCGCATGTTTTCAGCGGTTTTGAACGCCTTGAACACCAACTCGCGCGGCGCGTGGAATGGACGGCGAAGGACGACCTCGGCCTCCGAGGGCATGGCGATGGTGAGTTCGCCTTTGACCGACGCCCCGCCGCGACCTTGCTGCTGGGCCAGAAACTCATCGAGGCAGACGAACGAGGAATCCCAGCCGGCGACCACGCCCATGTCGCGGTGCTTCTGACGATCGTCGGCGGTGGGGTGGATGATGCGGATGGTCAGCCGGGTGCGCTCGCCGCTGGTGCCCGGGGCGTCCTCGAAGTCCATGACCACGCTCATGCCTTCGGGCAGTTCGGTGCCGTCCTTCATCTCGAAGTCGTCGCCGAACTCGTCGGTGCTGATGATGCGATCCATCGGCGAGACCTCGAGGTACACGCCCTTGCTCGGGTACTCGGTGCCGTCTGGGCCGACCATGATGATGGTCCACTGGCCGCCGGCCCTGAGTTCGTGATTCTCGACGCGGGCCGAGAAGCCTTTGGGGCCGTACCAGCGTGCCATCTGGTCTGGCTTGGTCATGGCGTCCCACACAAGCTTGCGCGGGGCGTTGAAGACGCGGGTGAGCAGGATGTCGCGCGTGGCGTCGGGCGGCGGAATGGTGGGCGCTTTGGTCATTGGTTTTCTCCCTTCGGGGTTGGTGTGGTGTGGGGTGGCAAGTCGGCGGGCTGTCGCTGGACGTCCTTGAGGTACTCGTCAAGGCGATCGAGGCGGCCTTCCCATAAGTTCCGATAACGATTGATCCACTCCGCCGCTTCGCGCATTGGCTCTGGGCGGAGGGTGCATGGGCGGGTTTGGGCCTGCCGGCTTCGTTCGATGAGGCCGGCGCGTTCCAACACCTTGAGGTGTTTGGAGACCGCAGGCAGGCTGAGGTCGAATGGCTCGGCCAACTGGCCAACGGTGGCCCGACCATCCCGCAGGCGGACCAAAATAGCCCGGCGGGTGGGGTCGGCTAGTGCGGAGAGGGTGAGGCTGAGGGGGTCAGTGGTCATTGTTCTACCAATCGGCTAAATAACTGAACGGTAAAATACCATCAATAGCCAGCGGCGTCAAGCCTGATGGCGAAAGAATCTGGCCTGCGGCCTCAAATGGGGTTGAAATGGCACGGGATCGAGTAGAATGGAAGCAACCTCTGCGGGGTGCTTTCATGCCCGACATTCGAGAGCCTGTTCCCCAGTGTGACGCCGCCACGACGCGGCCGGTGGTCGCGCGTCGAGGCGTGACGCTGGCGGAGTTGGTTGTCGTGCTGGCTTTGCTCGGGGTGCTGCTGGGCATCCTGATGCCGGTGCTTGGCGGGGCGATGGATGCCTCTCGTTCGTTCCGTTGCCAGATGTCGCTGCGCAACGTCGCGTTCGATCTCACCATGTTCCTCGACCCGAGCCTTGACGAATCCCGCACGCACGACCCCTGCGCGCGGCACGGGCATGTCGCGCTCGAGACGTTTCAGGAGAGCCTGTACGGCATCGACGAGTACTGGCGGTATGGCAGCGCCCGCGCGCGGGTCTCGCTGGACGAAGCAGACGACGTGCCGCTGCGGTGCGCTGCGGTGCGTGGAGACCTCGTGCTGCGGCGTGACGCGCCGTGCTCGGGCGGTGGGGTGGCCAGTTGGGACACCGTGTCCTATGGCTTCAACGCGCGGATGCACCGCGTCGAAGGAGCGGGCGGGCGTAGCGCTCAGGCGTGCCTGACCGAGCGGCTGCTGAGCGAGAGCATGGTGCCCCTGGCGTGGGACGTTGATGGGCAAGAGGCCATGCGCCGCGGCGTGAGCCCGGTGTTCTCGGCCCCGCCCTTGGGCGACGGCGGCTTGTTCGATGATGGACTGAGCTGGATGCCCGCTTCCCGGCATGGCGCGGGCATCAACGTGGCGTTCATGGATGGCCACGTCGATTCATCGCGTCGGCCGCTCGAGGAGCCGAGTTGGCGTTGGGACTTTTTTGCCCGCCACTGACGCCGATCTTGCGTCCAACAACCCTTGGGCCCAATCGATGCTGCGGCACTCGTTGCGGACAAAGTTCGTGTTCCTGCTGGCGGCGTTCGGGCTCGTGGTGGCCATCAACGCGGCGATCACGCTGTGGGGCTTGCTCTTCCTGGAACGCCAGATCGATCGGCCGATGCGCGCCACCGAGACGGTGCTGATCCATCTGGGCGAAGCCAATATGGCCGTGGCGGAGCAACGCGACCTCGTGATCGATGGCGGGGCACGGGAGACAAGCGATCGCGCGAAACTCCTGACCGAAGAAGGCGAGAAGGCTCGGGTCGCGGCCGCGGCGCTGCTCGCCGCGGCCAACCTCGAGATCGTGCTGGGCGGTGGCGTGCCAAGGTATCTGGAGGAGCGGATCGCGCGCGCGAACGTGGCGGTGCAGGCGTGGTTGGAAACCGGGGACGAGGCCGCGAAGGCCGAGGCGTTGAGACTGCTGGCCGACTTGCAGCAGCGCATCCAGGTCGTCGAGGCCCAGGTGGTCAGGAACGCCACGCGGGCGAGCTCGCACACCGACGACATGCGCGAGCGCGTGCGGTGGTCGCTGGCGGCAAGCGGCGCAATCGCGCTTCTGGCTGCGGTTCTCGCCGTGCAACTCGTGCGCCGGTGGGTGCTCGGGCCTGTGGCCGAGCTGAGGGAGGCCGTCGAGCGTTTCGCGCGGGGCGATCTGGACTATCGCGTCGCGGTGGTCGGTCAGGGCGAGATCGCCACGCTGGCCAGCGAGTTCAACGCCATGGCCGGCACGATCAAGGACATGCAGGCCGAACGCATCGAGCAAGAGCGGCTGGCGGCCTTCGGCACGGTGACGCGGCGCATCGTCCACAATATCAAGAGCCCGCTGGCGGGCATCCGCATGATGGCCGAACTCGCCGGCGATGGGGGCGGTGATGGCAAGGAGAAGCTCGAACGCATCGTCTCGACCGTCGATCGGCTGAACATCTGGCTCAAGCGATTGCTGGATGTCTCGCGGCCCGGCGAGTTGAACACCACCAGCACTTCGGCCCGGCGATGGATCGAGGACGTGCTGGCACCCCTGCGGGCTCGGGCCCAGGGGGCCGGCATCGAGTTGGAGATCGACGCTTCGGGAGCGCCCGAGCGGGCGCGATTCGACCGTGCCCAACTCGAGCAGGCGGTGGTGGCCCTGGTGTCCAACGCGCTCGAGGCCACGCCGGGCGGTGGCGCGGTTCGGGTGCGGGCCTGGTCCGAGAAGCCCCAGGACGAGCCGGCCAGATGGGGTGTTGATGTGGCGGATGTGGGGCCTGGGGTGGCTCCCGAGGCGTTGGGCAACCTGTTCCAGCCGTACTTTACGACGAAGCCCGACGGCAGTGGCATCGGGCTTGCAATGGTACGGAAGGTCGCGCGGGACCACGGCGGTGAAGCCTGGCTGCGGGACGCTGGGGCGGGTCACGGGGCGGTTTTTGCTCTGTGGGTGCCCCTGGAATGATGATCTTTGTGGCCACCCGTGGCCGCGCGGAGGCCAAGCATGGCCGCGATTCTCCTGGTTGAAGACGATCAAGACCTGCGATACTCGATGAAGGCCACGCTCGAGCGAGCGGGCCACATGATTCTGGAGGCCGGCAGCGTGCCCGA
>CAYGTM010000069.1:0-9106 GCA_964352795.1 uncultured Phycisphaera sp. | reverse complement strand
TTCCTGAGCTTCCAGAACTTCTTCATGGACGCCAGCCCCGTCGCCGACCTGGACGAAGACGGCGAGCTAACCATCTTCGATTTTCTCACGTTCCAGAATGCCTTCGAGGCGGGGTGCTAATCGGCGCGATCACCCCCTGAACAGGGATTCAAAAGCAAGAAAATCCGCCAAGGCGAACTCGCCGTCTCCGTCCACGTCCGCCCGCGGATCCTGTTCGATCCAGAAGTTCTGGAACCGCAGGTAATCAAAGATCGTCAGCGCCCCGTCACGATCAAGATCCGCCGGGTGCCGCACGAACTCCTGGGCCAGCCGCAGCGTGCCCTCGAGCAACTCCTCGCCCGCGGGCAAGATCTGGTCGGGCGGCGGGTCGAAACCCGGCAACGTGATGGGGGGCGTCGGCCGAAGTTCGATGGTCCAAGAGAGCGCGTCGACCTCGCCGTAGAACCAGTCGGTCGCGTTACCACTGTAAAGATACAGTACCGTTGCGCCCGTGCCCACCTCGTATTCGGCACCTGTCGCATCGAGCACGCCGGCGGCAAAGATGTTCCCAAGTTCGGTCATCTCGGCGATGTCCACCGGCTCTTCGAGCTTGAACCCCCAAGGGCTCAGCACGAACTGGCTGAACGTATGCACGTCCAAGTGCCCCACCACCCGGTCGCGCAACGGCGCAACGGCATCGAGGTACGCGAGCAGTTCGGGCTCGCTGAACGGCTCCGTGCCACGATAGTTCTCGCTGCCCGGGCTTGAGCTTGATCCCCGGCCACCCCACTCGAAATCCCAGTTGCGATTCAGATCGACGCCGAACAACCGATCATCGATCATCCGCTTGTTCTTGCGCCAGAACCGCTGGTCGGTCCAGGTAAAGTCGAACCCGTCGGGGTTCACCATCGGCAGGAACACCCACTCCATCTCGTCGAGCAACCTCGTGATGCGCGTGTCGCTGCCATAGCCCGCCACGAGTTGCTCGATCACGAATGTCGTCGCCGCCGGGCTTACCCATTCCCGCGCGTGCTGGCAGGCGTTGATGACAAACACCGGCTTGCCCTCGCGTCCATCGCCGTTGAGCACGATGCCCGGCATGTCGCGCCCCTCGAGCGACTGCCCGATCACCTCCAGCCGCGCGATGTCCGGGTTCGCGTCGACAATGGCCGCCCATCTCACCCAGAACTCATCGAGCGTGCGATACTCCTCGTACCACTCGACATCATCACGCTGGCTCCGATCCGCAATCCGCGCCCGTTCGGCGTCGACCACCACCTGAAGATCATCGATCACGACCTCGTGCGCTAATCCGAGCTCAAGGAACCGCACAAACTGCTCGGGGCTCAGCCGCAAGTCGATCGGCCGCAACGGCACCACGCGATGCGTCCAGATATCGGGCGACAGCGGCTCGATGGCCTCCATCACCGCGCGCGTCGCCATCGGCAGGCGCACCTGCTTGTGACCCACATACGGGCCATCCGCCTCTTGCGCCACTGCGACGCCGACGAGCGAGAGCAACACGCACGCCGCAGCCAATCCGTACTTCATGCCAGCTCCCTTGCTGTGATTCAGCCCTCGAACAACGTCTGGAACGCCAGGAAGTCAAAGATCGTCAGCGTCCCATCGCCGTCGATGTCCGCCGCCACGTCGCCCGCGTCGAACAAGGTCTGGAACAGCAGGAAGTCGAAGATCGTGAGCGCCCCATCGCGGTCCAGGTCGGCCGGGTGCGGCGGATCGCAATCGACCTCCACCACCAACTCGTCGATGCCAGCCTCCAACAACGAACCCGGATCGTCGTCGATGGCCACGAACTTCAGCCGCACCATGTCGGTCGGCTCGATCGCATCGGCCACGCGGTATCGCTTGGTTTCCCAACCTACGGTTGAGTTTGGGACGATGTCGAGTACCCGCCACTCCACGCCGTCGTCATTGCTGATGTAGATCTCGAACTCGTCGTTGCCGGCCCCGGCACCCTGGTCGTTGCTGTACCACAGCGCGAACGACACATACGCCGCGGGGTTCGCCACGCCGCCGCTCACCGTCGCGTCGATCCTCGGGCTCACCAGAGACGTAAACCCGCCGTCGACATCGAACGTACCCGCGCTCGTGCCCGCTCGCGGGTCGGTCATCCACGCGTTCACACCGTCGGGCGAGGCGTCGTCCTCGGGCTGCGCGGTGGTGGCTTCGGGGTCGCCGTTCGCCCATTGCCCGCGCACGGCCGTGTCTTCGGGCAGCCCGGCGATCCACTCGCCTTCCACCTCGCACGCATCGCGCAAGACCAGCACCGGATCGCTCACGCGCTGCGTCAGCACACCCGTCGCGGGATACCGATACGGCGTGCCCCCCACCGTCGCGGCTTCGATATAGAACTCGCCCAGGTCGCCACACATCAACGCGCCCAGCTCGATGGCGTAATCCTCTTCACCGAGATGCTCGACCAACGCCGGCGCGAACGCCTCGCTCGGCCCCACGCGGAAGAAGCCGCGAACCGTGGAGGCATCGAGTTCGACCGTGCCGTTGCGCACCTCGAACAACCGCTGCGACGCCACGCCCGCGGGCGCGCCGCCCACCTGCGGCGTCACATGGAAACGCAACGGTTCGGCCATCCGCTCGGCGAGCCTCAGCACGCCCTCGGTCAGCTCGCGTCCGGCGGGCAAGATCTGGTCGGGCTCGGGGTCAAACCCCGCCGTCCCGCTCGAGATCGGCCGCAGCTCGATGGTCCAGCCCAGGCCGCTGCCGAACTCGCCGTACACCCAGTCCTTGGCCGACCCGCTTGTCAGGTACAACCCGCTGCTGCCCTGGCCCACCCGGTACGACGCGCCAGTGGTGTCGAACACGCCCGCGGCGAACACCTCGCCCAACTCCTGGTACAGCGAATCATCGTCCGAAGGCTCGAACGAGTATCCCAGCGGATGCAGCATCAACTGCCCGTAGGTATGCACGTCCAGATGCACCACGACCCGATCGGTCAGGCTACCAACCCAGGACGTAAAGGCCTGCAACTCGGGCTCGGTGAATGGCCCCGTGCCGTGGTACGTCTCGCTGCGCGGGTTGTCGCTCGAGCCACCGGGTACGCCCCACGCCACCGACCAGTTGCGGTTGAGGTCGACGCCGAACTCGGCGCTCCCCTCGATGTCTCGGCGATTCTTCCGCCAGAAGCGTTGGTCGGTCCAGGTAAAATCGAATCCGTCGGGGTTCATCATCGGCACGAACACCCACTCGAGCTCGTCGAGCAACCGCGTGATGCGCGGGTCGGTGCCGTACCCCTCGACCAACTGCTCGATCATGAACGTCACCGCCGCGGGGCTCACCCACTCGCGCGCGTGCTGGCAGGCATTGATGAGCATCACCGGCTTGCCCGAAACGCCGTTGCCGTTGAGCACGAACCCGGGCATGTCACGCCCTTCCAGCGATTGCCCGATCATGCTGAAGTTCGCCACGCCGGGATTGATATCCGCGATCTGCTGCCAGCGCGTCCAATACTCGTCAAGCGTGCGATACTCGTCGTAGAACGTCAGGTCGTCCTGCTGCCCGCGAGCCGCGATCCGCGCCCGCTCGGCATCCACCACCGCTTGCAGGTTGCCATGCACCACGTCGTGCGTCAACCCAAGATCAACAAACCGGGTGTACTGCTCGGGGCTCAATCGAAGTTCGATCGGCCGCATCGGCACGATCGTGTGCGTCCATACATCGGCCTCCAGGGGCTCGATGGCGTCGAGCACCCGCCGCGTGGCCGCGGGCAGCCGAACCAGCTTGTGCCCCTCGTACGGTCCGACCGCCCCGGCCTGCTGGCCCAAGGCCTGGCCCGCACTTGCCAGCAGCACACACGCCGGCACGCCAAGGGACATCACACACGCACCGATGCTGGAGAGAAGACGCATGAGCAAGGCTCCATAAGAAAAGGACGCGGGCCTCGTGCCCACCACCTTCCTTACGGCCCGGCTGGCCCCGTCGTTTCCACCATTGGTCTATCCCCGTATCCTGATGGCCATGACCGAGAACCAAGACGCTCCGGCTGGCAGCGTCCAACGCGTCGTATCGCTCGTGGGTTTGGGCCTTGGCCCCCTGCTGGCGGTTTTCGTGGGCCTGGCCCTGCCCGACTCGGTGCCCGGGGCCGATGGTGCCGTAGAACTGAGCCACTCCGCCCGAATCACCGCAGGGGTTGCCTCGCTTATGGCCGTCTGGTGGCTCACCGAGGCCATCCCCCTGAGCGCTACGGCCTTGTTACCCCTGGCACTAATGCCCCTTCTGGGGGCCCGCAGCATTGGTGAGACGGCATCCCCTTACGCCAATCCCGTCATCTTCCTCTTCCTGGGCGGGTTTATGCTGGGGCTGGCCATGGAGCGATGGGGCCTGCACAAGCGCATCGCCCTCATCACGATCCGCGCCGTGGGCACCGGCCCGCACGCCATCATCGCCGGCTTCATGATCGCCACGGCCATGCTCAGTGCGTTCGTGTCCAACACGGCCACGGTCATCATGCTCATCCCGATCGCCACCAGCGTGCTGGCCACACTCCCCGAGAAGGAAGACGCCCCCGAAGGCGCCCGCAAGCGATTCGCGACTTGCTTGGTGCTCGCCATCGCCTACGCCGCGTCCATCGGCGGGGTGGCCACGCTCATCGGCACGCCACCGAACGCCATCCTCGCCGGCTTCGTGCAGGATCGAGGGGAGTACGACATTACGTTTGGTGAATGGCTCCTCCACGCCCTCCCGCTCGTGGTGGTCATGCTCCCAATCGCCTATTTGCTCCTCGTGGGCCCCTTGTTTCGCATCAAGGGAGCCGTGGGTGGCGGCCACGAGGCGGTCAGGGACGAACTGCGCAAACTCGGCCCGATGAAGTCCGGCGAGTGGGCCGTCTTCATCATTTTTATGATCACTGCCTGCCTGTGGATGTTCCAGGGCCTCATCATGAACCTGCCCGGGCTCGACCGCCTGGGCATCAGCCTGAGCGACGCCCAGATCGCCATGTTCGCCACCGTTGCCCTCTTTGTCACTCCTGTCGACAGGAAGTGGCGCACCTTCGCGATGAACTGGGATACGGCTGCCAAAGCACCCTACGGCATCCTGCTTCTTTTCGGCGGCGGGCTGAGCCTGGCCGCCGCCGTCTCGGGCACCGGGCTGGATAGCGCCATCGGCCAGCAGTTCGCCCGCCTCGAGGGCGTGCCCGTCTGGGTCATCGTGCTATGTCTCTGCCTGACGGTGACCTTTCTCACCGAGCTGACCAGCAACACCGCCGTCACCAGCGCCATGCTGCCCGTCATGGCTGCGGCAGGAACGCCCCTGGGCATCGACGACGCCTACTTGCTCTTGCCCGTGGCCGTTTCCGCCTCGTGCGCCTTCATGCTGCCCGTCGCCACGCCGCCCAACGCCGTTGCATTCGCAAGCGGTCACGTCACCATCGCCCAGATGGCTCGCACCGGCCTGCTGTTGAACATCCTGTTCGCCGCCGTCATCACGGCCTGGGTCATGATCGTGGCACCACGGCTGTTGACGTAGCCCGATCCGGGCCTCACGCCTTGGGCTTCCCCCCATGCTCGAACCGCCACCGCCGGATCGCCACGCCCGCCGCCCGAGACAACTCAAGGGCCCCCCCACTGCGAAGCCACCGGGCCGCCGCGTGCTGGTCGGCCCCGTTGGCCACACGCACCACCAGCACGCCCCGCGACACCCGGTCGGCACTCGCTCGCTCACCCAGCCCGCCTGGTGCCATCCCAAGCCAGGCCTGTTGCAGCGACACTCCAGACCGCGCCGCCGATTCGTACTCGTTCCTCGCCTGCCGGAACGCCGAGGCCAACTCCATCTGGGGCGAGCGCACGCGCCATCCACGCAGCCGATCGACCTGGGCGAGACTTTCAGTATGGCTCATGTTCGGTTTCATGGAATGATGTTCGGCTCACGATAGGAATTGGATGCACAAGTTTATTTTTTTGTTTGGAATCTGATTGTCAGCAACCAGAACCCACCCGCGCATATCCTCGCCCCATGCCCACCAGGATTACGATTGCGGGCCTGTCCAAGACTTTCGGCCGGGCCAACCGTCAGGTCAAGGCCGTCGATCACATCGACCTCACCATCGACCCCGGCGAAATCTTCTTCCTGCTCGGCCCGTCCGGCTGCGGTAAGACCACACTGCTCCGCATGATCGCGGGCTTCATCCAGCCCGCCTCCGGCTCGATCAGTTTCAATGACCGCAATATAACCAATCTAAATCCTAACAAACGAAACACGGGCATGGTCTTCCAGAGCTACGCGCTCTGGCCTCACATGACGGCGATCGAGAACGTCGCCTTCGGGCTCAAGGTCCGAAAACTTTCAAAGCCCGATCGGCTGAAGCGCGCCAAGGCCGCCCTCGAAAACGTCCAGCTCGCCCATCTCGCCGATCGCAAGCCCGGCGAGCTCTCAGGCGGTCAGCAGCAGCGGGTGGCCCTGGCTCGGGCCCTGGTCATCCTGCCCGACGTGCTCCTGCTCGATGAGCCGTTGTCAAACCTCGACGCCCGGCTGCGTAACGATCTGCGTGACGAGATCCGTCGCATCTGCAAATCTTCAGGGATCACGACCATCTACGTCACCCACGATCAGAAGGAAGCCTTGAGCGTGGCGGATCGAATCGCCGTGATGCGCGACGGCAAGGTCGTCCAGGTTGGTTCGCCGATGGAACTCTACCGCCGACCCACCACCGCATTCGTGGCCTCATTCCTGGGCGAGACCAACATGATCGCCGGCTCGCTCGATGGTGGGGGTGAGGCTGGGGCCATCGTCCAGGTCAAAACCGCCATCGGGACACTCCGAGGCACGCTCTCGTTGCAAGCGAGTCTTGGACAATCCGTGAATGTGTCCATCCGCCCCGAAGCCCTCCGGCCCGCCTCCGATGGTGATCTTGTGGGGACGATCGAATCGACGACCTACCTTGGCGAGGTCGCGCACCACAGGATCGCGGTCGATGGTGGGGGCGTTCTGCACGCATCAGAGTTCGCGCCGGGCCCATCCAGCGTCTATTCAGGCAGGATTCGTCTGTCTGTGCGACCAGATGACGCCATCGTGCTTGTGGCCTAAGCGGCGGGGAGTTTCACGTGGAACGTGGACCCGAGGCCGAGTTCGGACTCGACCCGAAGTTCACCACCCCACCGCTGGCACAACAATCGCACGACCGCCAAGCCGATACCCGTCGAGCCCATCGGCAACCCGCCATTATTGATGGAAGCCGTGTTCCGAGCGTCCAAGCCCCGGCCGCGATCCTGAATCTTTACACACCATGCCGCGTGTCGCCATGTCGTGCCAGGCGCATAGTCGGCCGAGATGGTGATCGCGGCCCCCACAGGCGAGGCCGCAATTGCATTGAGCACGAGATTCAAGAGTACATGCTCGACCACGATCGCCGGCACGCCAATCCCACCGGGCTCATCGAAGCAGCACTCGAGCCGTACTCCAGATCGATCGGCCGAAGTCTGTGCGATCGAAACTACCGATGCCAGCCCACCTGCTAACGAGCAGACTGGTGCACCACTTCGGTTATCCTTGGCTATATCAACGAGCAGCCCGCAGATCGCCACGGCCCTCTGGCATCGCTCAACTGCCCGCTCGATCAGTTGATCTCTGATCTCGGGATCGCCCCCGGTGTGCTCCAGTAGATCCGCAAGCCCGATCACCGGCGTCAAAAGGTTGTTGACCTCGTGCGCGATCGCCGCCGCGATCGAGTCGCTCGGATCCAGAGCCACTGGCATGTCCAACTCTCGCTCCATCCACCAAAACATCGGTTACGAACCGCCAAGTGATGAGCAAACGTGTCACGTGGAACATCTACGGTTGCCCGATAAGATGTCACATGGCTACCCCAAAACCACGAAAGCTCGGTCGCGGCCTTTCCAGTCTGCTCGAAGATTCCGCCCCCCAGCAGGTACAGGCGGCATCAAGTGAGTTATCGGACAATAATAGCCATATACAGGAAATCCCTATAGATGATCTTCGGCCGAACTCCTTTCAGCCCCGCATTCGGTTTGATGACCGTCACCTGGCCGAGTTGGCCGCTTCCATTCGCTTGGCAGGCCTCATGCAGCCCATCGTGGTTCGCGCTCTTGGGGACGGTAAGTACGAGATCATCGCCGGCGAGCGACGCTGGCGCGCGTGCCGCATGGCGGGCCTGGCCGCAGTGCCCGCGATCGTGCGCGAGGCCGACCATCGCCAGTCGGCCGAACTGGCGTTGATCGAGAACGTCCAGCGCACCGACCTCAACCCCATCGAGCGGGCCGGCGCGTTTCGCGCGCTCATGGCCAAGTTTTCCATGACCCAATCCGACGTGGCCGACCGCGTGGGCCTCGACCGTTCTTCGGTGGCCAACATGCTGCGGTTACTGGAACTGCCAGATGACATCCGCAACATGATTGCCGACGGCGTGCTGTCGGCCGGTCATGGCAAGATGCTGGCCTCCGTGGCCGACGCCGCCGAGCAGCGCAAACTCGTGGAACGCATCATGAGCGAGCATCTCTCGGTGCGCCAGACCGAGAAGGCCGTGCGTGACCTTTCCAGACGCGGCGCGACATCCATTGATGCCGCGATCTCACCCGACCGCGACACGAACATTCGAGACCTCGAAACCAAACTCGGCGATCACCTCAAGACGCGTGTGCGCATCGACGTATCAGCATCGGGTCACAACGGCAAACTCATCCTCGATTTTTACGATCTCGAACACTTCGACGGGCTCATGCGAGCGATGGGTTTCGAGCCAAAATAAAACCCTTCTCATCAACGATTTCCTTCCGACATTGACGCATCCTAAGATCACCTCAACCTTCTCATGGGGATGACCGAAGATCGGGTCGTTCACCGTTTCTCATTTCCCCCTCGGAGCCACCATGCCTCGCAAGAAAAAGACTACTCGAAAATCGACCAAGCCTGTTCGTGACCTCACCGTGTCGGACCTGAACCAGGAGCTCGAACGCCGCCGCGCCGGAGCCATCGATCTCGCCCAGGAACGGGCCGAACTGCTCGCGCGCGTTTCCGAGATCGATTCGTATCTGGTTGAGCTTGGCGTCAGCACCAGCACCGGCCGCCCCCGTGGCCGCCCGCGGCAGGCCGCCGCCGACGCCGCCCGGGTGACGGGCGTCCTGTCGGCTTTCCTGAT
>CAYGTM010000068.1:0-9167 GCA_964352795.1 uncultured Phycisphaera sp. | reverse complement strand
CTTCATGGCATACGCGATGCCACCAAGGCCAACTGAAGTCGCCAGCAGCGGCACCGCCGGCAGACCCGTGAACGCCAGCACGCCCAGGAACACCGACGTGATCGCCAACCCTTTGGGCTGGCTGAACACCTGGCTGGTTAGCTCTTGCCCCAGTTCGCCCTTGTCGCCCGAGCGCGTCACGATGAGGGCCGCGGCGATGGCGATGATGAACGAGGGAATCTGGCTCGTCAGCCCGTCGCCGATGGTCAGCCGGCTGAACGTCTCGGCCGTTTGCGCGGGCGGCCACCCGCGTTCGATGGCGCCGACGGCGAAACCGCCGGCGATGTTCACGCCCGTGATGACGATGCCCGCGATGGCGTCGCCCCGCACGAACTTGCTGGCACCGTCCATGGCACCGAAGAAGTCGGCCTCGCGCCGGATTTCCTCTCGCCGGTCGCGGGCGTCGGCCTCGCTGATGATGCCCGCGTTGAGGTCGGCGTCGATGGCCATCTGCTTGCCGGGCATGGCATCCAACGTGAACCGGGCCGCGACCTCGCTGATGCGCGTGGCGCCCTTGGTGGTGACCAGGAACTGCACGGCCACGAGAATGAGAAAGATCACCACGCCCACGAACAACGAATCGCCGGCCACGAAGTTGCCGAATGCCTCGATGACATCCCCCGCGACACTCAGCGCTTCCTCGGGCGAGCCGGCGTCGGCGGTCAGGATCAGCCGCGTCGAAGCGATATTCAGCACGAGTCGGAACATCGTGACGCCCAGCAGGAGCGAGGGAAACACGCTGAACTTCAACGGCCGATCCATATACAGCACGGTCAGCAGGATGACCACGCTCAGCGAGATGTTGGCCGAGATCAGCAGGTCGAGCATGAAGCTCGGCAGCGGCACGATGAGCACCGACAGCATCGCCACGAAGCCCACGGGCACGATGATGCCCCGCCACTTGGACAGCGCTTCGAGCCGGGCCAGGATGCCGTCGCCCAAGGCCATCAGCGTTCACCCGCCAAAGGGCCGCTTGCGCCGGACACGGCCTCGTGCTGTCGCCCCTCGAGCCGGTACACATACGCCAGCACCTCGGCCACGGCTTCGTAGTGCTCGGGGCTGATGGTCTGGCCGACCTCCACGCCGCGAAACAACGCCCGCGCCAACGGCGGCCTTTCGATCACCGGCACGCCATGCGTGCGCGCGACCTCGCGAATCTTGAGGGCCACGAAGTCGGCCCCTTTGGCAATTACCTTCGGGGCGGCCATGTTCTGCGAATCATATTTGATCGCCACCGAGAAGTGCGTGGGGTTGGTCACCACCACGTCGGCGCCCGGCACGTCGCTCTGCACGCGCTGCATGGCGATCTCGCGCGCCACGCGGGCCCGGCGCTGCTTCATCTCCGGATCGCCGTCCATCGACTTCTGCTCTTCCTTGACCTCCTGCTTGGTCATCTTGTTGTCGCTCTTGTGCTGCCACTTCTGGTAGCGCAGGTCGAGCAAGGCGATCACCAGCAACGCCACGAGCATCCACACCGCCAGCTCGATGATCGCCCGCAGACTCAGGACCGTCGCGGCCCGCAGGTCCATCAGCGGCAGCGAGCCCAGAGCGGGCACCCACCGCGCGACCACGAACACCACCACCATGACCACCAGCACGAGCTTGGTCGTGTCCATGCCAAGCTTCACGACGCCCTTGAGCCCGAAGATGCGCTTGAAGCCGCTGATGGGGCTCAAACGGTTGAGCTTGGGCACGACGGCCTCGGGCGAGATGGCCCACCCCACCTGCACGAGTTGCCACTCCAACGCCACCAGGAACATCACCAGCATCGTGGGCACAAGAATCAACCCCACGCGCGCCCCCGCCCAGCGCAGCACCACGTTGGTATCCTCGGCCACCACGGCGTGCCCGGGCGCGGCCCCACCCAGCACGTCGCGCATCATCCCCGAGAGCAGCCCCGTGCCCAGCAGGCCCAGCACGCACAGCAGCAAAGCGGCGCCGATCATCATGACCACCGCGCCGAAGTCCTGGCTCTTGCCCACCTGGCCGCGCTCGCGCGCCTTGCGCAGCTTGTGCGCGGTTGCGTCTTCGGTCCGCTCGCCCGGGTCGTCAGCCATCGCCGCCCCCCACGCCGTCTCCCAGCGTGCGAGCCCAGTCGTGGATATGCCCGAACCCGTCGACGATGGCCTCACCCGTCACGTCGCCGATGGCCATGATCGACACCGCCAGCACGGCCAGACCCAGCACGATCTGGATGGCAAAGCCGATGGTCATAATGTTGATCTGCGGGATGGTGCGCATGAGCACGCCCATCGCCAGGCTGGCCAGCGTGGCCATCAGCAGCACGGGCATGGCGATGCGCAGGCCAACGACGAACGCCGCGTCGATCATCGCCGCCATCAGGTGAACGGGCGCGACATCGACCCATGCCGTCCCCGGTGGCAGCGACGCGAACGTGTCCATCACCGCCACCACCATGTGCTCGAGCCCGCCCACCTGGATGAACAGTGCCAACGCCATCAGGTACATGATCTGGCCGATGACCTCCGACTGGGCGTCGAACTCGGGGTTATACACCTGCGCGAGCGCCAGCCCGAGCTTATAACTGATGATGCTGCCGGCGATCTGCACGGCAACCAGCGGCATGGTGGCCAGCATGCCGATGGCCAGCCCAATGAGCACCTCGCTCAAGAGCACGATCGCCAGCGGGCCGATCTCGAGAGGCGGCGTCACGATGCCTCCCTCGGCCACGGCGGGATACAGCGCCACGGTCAGCATCAGCAGCATCAGCACGCGCACCTGACGCATCACCAGTTGGCTGGCCAGCACCGGCGCGAACAAGAACAACCCGCTCAAGCGAGCGGCGACCAGCCAGAACGGCAGCAGGTTCTCCAGGATGCTCGCCGCCGCGGGGTCCAACGGGCACCACCTTCCTAGAACAGCCTGAACATCTCGACGGTGAACTCGACGAGTTGCGCGATCATCCACGGCAGCAACAACAGCGCCACCATGATCATCCCCAGAATCTTGGGCACGAACGACAGTGTCTGGTCCTGGATCGACGTGAGTGACTGGAACAAGCTGATGACCAGGCCGATGATGACCCCCGCGATCAGCACGGGCCCGCCCACGCGCAGCACCAACAGCAGCACGTCGCGCACGAGTTCCACGATCCAATCGCCACCCACCATCGCACGCTCCCTACACGCCCGGCAACCAACTCATCATGCCCGTGCTCATCATGCCAATCATCGGCGTCACCACCACCGCGCCCTCGCTCGCCGCGCGCGACACTTGCTCTCCCATCTGTTCGCTCAATCGCTCGATCTGGCCTTCCAAAACGAAGCTCTCCAGCAGCGACCCCGCCAGCAACTGCCAGCCATCGGCCAGCACGAACAGCAACAACTTGAACGGCAGGCTGATGAGCACCGGCGGCAGCATCATCATGCTCATCGAGATCAGCACGCTGGCGATCACCATGTCGATCACCAGAAACGGCAAATAGATCCGAAACCCCATCAAAAACGCGACTTTCAGCTCGCTGAGCATGTACGCCGGCACCAGTTCGGCCATGCCCACATCGGCCCTTGTCAGTTGGCTCGGGTCGCTGATGTCGTGCCCGCGATACTCCATGATCGTCAGCAGGCTCGACCAGTTGCCCGTCGCCTCGATCTGGTCGAACATGAAGTCTCGCAACGGCCGCGCGCCGGCGTCCCACAGTTGCTCATAATCGGTGATCTGCCCCTGCTCGTAGGGCACGATGGCCTCGTCATAAATCCGCCCGATGGTGGGCGTCATGACGAACAGTGTCAGAAACAGCGACAATGCCAGGATCACCTGCCCGGGCGGCACTGTCTGCGTGCCCATCGCTTGCTTGAGCAAGCCCAGAACGATGATAATGCGCACGAATGACGTACACATCAGCATGATCGACGGCACCAGCGTGATGACCGTGAGCACCAGCATGATGCTCACCGCCGCGCTGATGCCAGGCTTGTTCCCCTGCCCATCGGGCGGCATCACCTCAGCCGCAGCGCCCAGCACGCTCAACGGGTTCGGCCCGCCGCCACGGCCCTCGAGCGCCGTGGCCAACTCGCGCGCAAGCGCCGGGCCGGTTGCCTCGCTCACCGGTGCCGTGATGGGCGGGCCCATCACGTCCTGCGCCATGGCCCCGCTTGCAAAGCACGCCAACGCCGCGAGCATGACCAACATGATGAGCAGCGACCACCTCACGCCCACACCCCGCGCCCTTTGGGCAACGGCTCGCCTCGCGGCCCGACCTCGATGATCTCGCCCCGCTCGACTCCATCGTCGGCACCCTGAAAGCGTTCCATCGCCTGCCGGAACCGAGCCGACACCGACTCGCTCGCGTCATCTTGAGTCTGGCGCAGGATGGCCGCGACCTCGCTCGCATCGTCGAACTGTGCGAGCGTGGTGAAGCCGCCACCCTTGCCGGCCATGCTCTGGCTCAGCAGCAGCACGCGACGATCGATGCGCAGCAGCACCAGCACCTGCCCGCGAGCAACCGGGTACCTCGCCAGCACCTCGAGCACGCCACTGGGTGCTCGCCCGCCCGGGCCCATCATCGCCGCCACCGACCCGCTGCGACGCGAGACGAACCGCCCCGCCGCCGCCAGCACCAGGATGAGCCCGATCACGAGCGCCACCGACGCCAGCGACCGCGCCCAGCCGCCGGCAGCCGAAGCCGGTGCGACCTGCGAAGGCCCATCTCGCGCGGGCGCAGCCATCAACGGCATGTCCGCCTCGGCGATTCGCCGGGGAGGTGCGGTGCGTTCTTCGGGCTGTTGCTGAACAACGGTCGGTGGATCACCCACGCCGACCGGAGGCCCGACCTGCGCGCGGGCGGCCGCCACGCTCAGAGCGAGCGCGCCCAAGACCATCCATGCGAAGCGTCGTGCTGCCATGTCGCCTTCCTGGCTTGGCACGCGCGGGCTCCGCCGCGCGAATGATCCAAAAATCCCACAAACTCCACGAATCGAATCCGAACGTCCGCCTTACGACGCCGGCCCTATGGCCTCTTCCCCCACCGAGTCGATGATCTCGTTGACGCGGATGCAGAAGTTGTCGTTGAGCACGAGCACCTCGCCTCGCGCCACCAGGCGGTCGTTCACGAACACGTCCACCGGATCGCCGGCCAACTTGTCCAGTTCCACCACCGCCCCAGCATTCAGACGCAAAACATCTTCCACGAGCATCCGCGTGCGACCCAGTTCGATGCGTACGTCCAGTTGCACGTCGGCCAGCATGTCCAGCCCATGCTGCACGCCCGCCACGCTCGAGAGGTCGAAGTCGGGCAGGTCCAGCGGCTTGGCACCACCAGCGCCCCGTGCTGCGGCCTTCAATGCCGCCTGCACCACCGCGTCGGCCATGGTCTCGGTCTGGCCATCGGCTTCGGAGCCGGTGGATACCGACTGTCCGCCGTCACTCATCGCCGCATCGGCCTCGGCCTGGATGCTGGACAGCGCCTCGCGGGCCGCCTTGAGCGCCTCCGAGGTCGCGTCATCGGTCTGGCCGCCCTGCTCGTCGGGCGGGCCAGCGTGATCGGCTTGCTCTTCTGGGCGCTCTTCGGGCATCCTGCTCGCTCTCGTGCGCAATGGGTGTCATGGGAAGGCGCGCGCCAACCCAGCCAGACTCCGCCGGCCTGATGCCAACATCGGTGCCCGGGCCCTCGCCACCGCAGGTTTTGCCGTTCTCGATCACGCAACGCGCAAGACCTGCGCGTTCGTTGGTTTATTCGACTCAGTTCCGCGGGAAGCCACGCAGCTTGGCAATGACCAACCGCTCGACCCGGGGCAGCCCGTCGGCATCGTTGCCGAACACTTCGTTGACCAGCGCCGTGAGCTGGCGCGAGCCCGTGCGGAAGTCGGGCTCGCGCAGCTCGGTCAGCTTGGCACGCCGGAAGATCTGCGTGATGCCTTCCTGAATCTCGGCCGACCGCTGCTCGAGCTGGCCCTGCACGAAGTCCTGGTTCTTTCGGCGGACCTTCAGAAAGATCTCGGCCTCCCAGATCCACACCTGGTTGCTGGTCATGTTCTGATACTGCTCTTCGGTGAGCATGATCTCGACCAGGGCCTCGGGATCGTCCGCGTCGCTGACCATCTCGGCCGCCGCGTCCTTAGGCGTGCTCGACATGACCGTGACGAACAGGAACACCCCCGCGCCCTCGACAGCCATCACCGCGAGAATGGCGGCCAGCAGCTTGGGCGACAGCCCGCCCTTGCCCTTGGGCTTCTCTGCTCCATCGGCTTCCTTGGTCGTGTCCTCGGCCATCGCGTTCCTCCGCCGTGCTGCTCGCCCCACCGGCGTTATCGGCTACGGGCGCCCCGTCCAGTTCGGGTCCGGATGGGTCTCGTCGGGGTTGATCTCGGTGCGGATTACCTGCACCCGCCGATTCGACGCCGCCGCCGCCCCCGGCCCGCGCGCGGCCACCATGGGTTCGGCATCGGCCTTTGCCTCCAGCTCCATGAGCCGGGGGTCCAGGTTCACCTCGGCCACCAGGTAATCCGTGACCGCCTTGGCCCTGCGATAGGAAAGATCGTAAAAATCCAACCCCGAAATCCGGTCCTCGGCGCCCCAGGCGTGCCCGACGATCTCGATCATCACCCGATGCCCACGCAGCGCCGGGCCCACCTCTTCACTCACTTGCCGCTGCACACGCGGGCTCAGCTCGGCCGAACCGGCCTCGAACGTCAGGCTCGCGCCCACGGCGAACCGCAGGCCCTCGTTGATCACGTTCGTGCTCTGGTTTCGGCCGGCGATCGACTCGCTGGTGGTCTCGGCGGCGATGAACGGCTTCTCGGCCGCCTCGGAGTTATCGGTATCCAGGCTGTCTATGGTCGAGAAGGGGATGTCCTCGACCCGGATCTTGCCGATGCCGCCCTGATACCCGAACGCCTCTTGAATGCTGCGTACCACGTCCTGGTAGTCGCGTTCCTGCTTGAGCTCGCTGAAGGCCGCCAGCAGGATGAAGAAGCACAGCAGCAGCGACATCAGATCGCCGTAGGTCACGACCCATTCGGGAACGCTCGCGGCAGGACGTTTTTTTCGCTTCCCCATGTTCAGGCCGCCTCGCGGGCAGCCGCGAACGCATCACGCTTGGCCGGCGGCAGGAACGTCAGCAACTTGCTCTCCACCACGCGCGGGTTGTCGCCGCTCTGGATCGACATCACCCCGGTTACGATGATGGTCTTGACCAGCAGTTCCTCGGCGTCCTTGGCGGCCAGCTTGTCGGCGATGGGCGAGGCGAACATGTTGGCGATCATCGCGCCATACAGCGTCGTGATCAACGCCACCGCCATGCCCGGGCCGATCTTGCTCGGGTCGTCCATGCTCTTGAGCATGAAGATCAGGCCCAGCAGCGTGCCGATCATGCCGAACGCCGGAGCGTACTTCGCCACGCCGTCCAGCACGGCCTTACCGCTCGCGTGGCGATCGCTCAACGCATCGAGTTCGGTGTCCAGGATCGCGCGGATGAGTTCGGGATCGGTGCCGTCCACGGCCATCTTCACGCCGCGCACGATGAACGGGTCCTTCATCTCGCCCATCAGGTTCTCGAGGCTCAGGATGCCCTCGCGGCGGGCCACCTCGGCGTACTTGACCAGTTCAGCGATCGTCGCGGCCGGGTCGCCAGTCTCGTTGAAGAACGACTTCTTGACTACACCCACCAGCCCGGTGATGCGCGCCAATGGGAAGCTCATGAGCACCGCGCCGATGGTGCCGAAGAGCACGATGAAGATCGATACCACGTCGAACAGCGCCATGATGTCGCCGCCGCCGCCGATGAAGATGCCGATGAACATCGCCACCAGGCCGAGCACAACTCCGATAACCGTTCCCAGGTCCATTCGCGCTCGCTCCGATGGTGGCCAGGCAGCCTCGCGGCCCTCCGGGGCCACCTCCATCATCGACGCGACTTATCGACCGCTTGAGGCCGATGCGAACCTCAAGCGCAACTCTCAGGTCACCGGCACCAGCCGGCGCAGCAACCGGCCGTACTCGACCGACCGCGTCACCACCTCGACCATCGGCTCCTTGACCACGATATGGTCGCCGCTGATCAGCGTGATGGTGGTGTCGGGGTTCTCTTCGATGGTCCGGATAAGCTCGGCATTCAGCACGAAACCCTTGCCGTTCAGCCGCGTGAGCACGATCATGCCCGCATCCTCCCAATCATCGCTTACCGGCCAAGCACCACGAGCTGCTGGAGCAGTTCGTCGGTCGTTCGGATAACGCGCGCGTTGGCCGTGTAGCCCGTCTGCGCCAGGATCAGGCCGATGAACTCGCGGCTGAGATCGATGTTGGACTGCTCGAGCTGCCCGCCCAGCGTGCGACCGGTGCCAAAGCCGCCCGGCTCGGTGATCACCGCGTCTCCGCTGTTGGGCCCGACGCGGTAGAGGTTGTCGCCCTCGTCGGTCAGCCCTTGCGCGTTGGCGAAGTTGGCCAGCGCGATCTGCCCGATGGGCCGGCTCAGGCCATTGGTGAACGCCCCCGAGATGATGCCGTCGGGACCGATGCCAAACGCATTGAGCGTACCCGCGGGCAAGCCATCCTGGTCGTCCACCGCGATGCTCGCTTCGCCATCGCTCACGTCGAGCGCTTGCAACCGCGAGCCCTCGCCCTGGAACAACAGATCAAACGCCAACGGCTGGGCGGCACCCGTCGCGCCGCGATTGAGCACCACGCCCACCGGCTCGGCCTGCCGCAGATTGCCATTGGTGTCGAACTCGACCGTGCCCGTCGCCAGCGCGGTCCCGCCGGCCGCTTCATCACTCTCGACGTAGTACCTCCAGGTCGTGCCGGCATCGCTCTTGTTCTCGAGCACGAAAGTCAGGTCGGCAAGCACCAGGCTGCCCAGCGAGTCATACACGAAGAAAGGCGTGCGCTGCGACTCGCCGTCGGCCTCTCGCGCCGTCTGGGCCGCGAAGGGGTTGCGTCCCGTTGTCTGGCCCGTGGCGTCCAGAACGACCAGATCGCCCGTTTCGATGTCCAGCGAGTTGGCCTCGCCCGCGTTGCCCGTAATCACGATCTGCCCGGTCGCATCGTCGAGCGCCACGCCCGACCCACCCGGGCCCACCTGCGGCTGGATACCGAGCGCCGAACTCAAGAATCCCAGCAAGTCCGCGATCGTCGTCGCCGCGCCGATGGCCAGTTGCGAGATCGGCAGCGTG
>CAYGTM010000067.1:3336-9210 GCA_964352795.1 uncultured Phycisphaera sp. | reverse complement strand
CCCCCACCACAGCCCGACCCTGGCTCTCGCGGGGCGGCCAGGCTGGCCTGGGTGGTGCTGCTGCTCGTGCTGCCGCTGGTGGTGGTGATGCAGCAGATGCAGATCCATGCCCAGCCGGAGGCCGACACGTCCAAGATCGCCGCCCCGGCCGGCGACGACGGCGAGGTTGCGGCGCGGATGGGCACGCGCGTGTCGTTCCGATTCAAGGAAGCCGCCCCGAGCTTCCAGCAGCAAGTCGACGGTACGGCTGAGACGCCCCTCCAGAGATTCCGTGCGGCAATCGCATCGGGCGAACTGGTGGGACCGCAAGAGGCCGCCGACCGCCTGGACGGCATCATCTCCGAGCTCGAGCGCGCGCCCGAGCCCCCCGACGAGAACGCCCTGGCACGCCGCGATCAACTGCTTGCCGACGCCCGGGCCCTGCTGCCGTACTACCAGGACATCGCCGAGAATGGCCAGGCCGCACAGGCTCTCGAAGACGACACGCTGAACGGCCTGGTCGAACGGCACGGCTATTTTGGCGAGTTGGTGCGCATCGCGCACTTGCCCGAGGATCACGACCTCCGCGCCAGCCTGCTGGACGGCGCGCTGCTGCCGTTTGGCATCATGTTCCTTGTCCTGGGGCTGATGGGCCTGGGCGTGCTGACGGGCATCGGCTTAGGAATCACGGCCATCGTGATGGTCGCCGGTGGGCACATTCGTTTTGTCATGCCGAGGCCCGCGCCGGGTGGCAGCGTGTATCTCGAGACGGCGGTGCTGTTTGTCGTGTGCTTTGCCTTGTTGCAGGTGGCTCAGGCCATCGCGGCACAGATTGGCGAGAGCGCGCAGGCCATCGTCGGCATGCTATCGATGCCCGCGCAGTGGTTGCTGCTGCTGGTGCCGTTATGGCCCCTGGCTCGCGGGGTGTCGTGGGGTCAGCTCCGGGACGATCTGGGTTTACGCGCCCCAAAAGGCGTGTTCGTCGAGATCCTGGCGGGCATCGGCGGGTATCTCGCGTTGCTGCCAATCGTGCTGGCGGGCGTGGCGGTCATGTTCGTGTTGCTCATCCTTCAGGAGTTGGTCTTCCCGGCCGACCCGGACTCGATGGGCCCGACCAACCCCATCCTCGATCTGGTCAAGTCGCTCGACCCGGTGATCCTGATCCTGATTTTCACGCTGGCCACCGTGTGGGCGCCGTTGTGCGAGGAGTTGGTCTTCCGGGGGTCGCTCTTCCGCCACATGCGCTCGCGCTTGGCGTTGCCATTGGCGGCCATCCTGAGCGCGATGGTGTTCGGCATGATGCACGGCTACGCGGTCATCCAGCTCATCCCCGTCACGATCCTGGGCTTCAACTTCGCGCTCATCCGGGCGTGGCGCGGGTCGCTGTACGGCGCCATCGCCGCCCATGCGCTCAACAACGCCGTCGTACTCAGCCTGCTGTTCGCGCTCGCTCATGTGCTGTACGGCTAACTTATACCAACAGGTCAATCAGGCCCGTCACGCCCAGCAGCACGCTCACCACGCCGTTGAGCGTGAAGAAGGCCATCGGGATGCCCGCGGCCCCGCGTCGCGTCAGCACGACGTGCTCGTACACAAGCAACGCAATAGCGACAAATACGCCAATGCCGAAGATTACGCCGAACGCGGGCTCGACGAGCAGGACGGCGATAAGGCACGCAATAGCACCGGCGTGCATGAGGCGGCTGAGCGTGTTGGCCCGTTGCCAGCCGAATCGGGCGGGGATGCTGCGCAGGTCGGCCCGGCGATCGAAGTCGAGGTCTTGCAGGGCGTAGATGGCGTCGAAGCCGGCGACCCAGAGCAGCACCATGCCCGCCAATAGCCAGAGCGCCGGGTTGGCCAAGGCGTCGATGCCGCCCACCGCGACGGCCGCCGCCAGCGGGCTGGCCGCCAGCGCACCGCCCAGAAAGACATGGCACAACCAGGTGAACCGCTTGGTAAACGAGTAGAAGGCGATCCATGCCAGCAGGGGCGAGCCCAGGATGGTCGGCCACCAGTTGCCAAAGAGCACACCGAAGAGCGCGCAGGCCGCCAGGAACATCGCCGCGCATACGGCCAGCGTCATCCATCCCGCGACCGGCGGCAACGCTCCCGAGGCGAACACACGGCCCCTCGTGCGCGGGTTGGCCGCGTCGATAGCCCGATCGGCCAGGCGATTGACCACCATCGCCCAGGTGCGGGCCGCCACCATGCACGCGAGCACGAGCACGAGCAGCCCGGCCATGCGAGGCCAGTTGATGGTGCCCGTTTCCAGTCTCGGCGCCACCATGAAGGCCCCAAGCACGGCGAACGGCAGGGCGAACACCGAGTGCGCCAGTTTGATGTCGCGGGCGATGAGCGTGATCGCGTTGGGCGTAGGGCGAGAAGCGGGCTGGGCTCGAGAAATGGTCACCCGTAAAGATACGCCCCGAGGCAAATCAAAACGCCCGACCGGGAGAGCCCCGGCCGGGCGAGAGAAGTGCGGGATGTGGAACGGGCTTAGTTGCAGCCCTCTCCAAACCGGTTCTGGAACTCGAGGAAGTCGAACACATTCAGGACGGTGTCGTTGTTGAAGTCGGCCCTCGGATCGCCGCTGTCGAACGCGGTCTGGAAGGCCAGGAAGTCGAAGATGTCGGTGGTGCCATCTTGGTTGAGGTCGACGCGGCAGAACTCGTTGATCGTGACGCTATCGATGAACCAGGCGTCGGCCGAGTCCGAGCCCACCGCGGCGATGCGAAGGCGGAACTGGGTGCCCGTGGCGAGGATTGGGAGCGGGAACTCGTTGAAGATGAACTGCTGCTGGTTGCTGCCGTCTGATTGGATCGCACCCAGGGGCTCAAACTGGCCGTTGAAGGTCGAGAAGTACTCCACGCGGAGGAACTTGCCCGTCTCGACGAAGCGGTGCTGCGACCAGATGCCCACATAGTTGACCTGATCCGTGGGGACGGGCACGCTGTAGCGCGTGGTGGTCAGCGTGCCGCCAGGCTGGAAGCTCAGGGCGTTGGGAGCGCTGATCGGATTGACCACGGAGGGCGTCACGACCACGGACGAGGCCTCGGCCCACTTCATGGGATCGAGAGCGCGCGAGGCGTCGAAGTCATCACTGAAGGGCAACGGCTGGGGATCGGGCTCGACCACCAGCGGATCGACGCACGGCACGGCATCAAGGAAGGTGCGGATGGTGTTCCGCGACGCGGTACCGAAACGGCTGATGTCGCCCGCGCACCCGCCGATACCCGCGCACATGATGCGGCAGTCGCCGCCCGAGCAGTGCGGGGCGTTGTTGTTGTGGCCAAGCTCGTGGGCGTGTACCGCGACGCGGGCACCGACGCTCAACCCAGGGTACTGGTTCACGTTGTAGCCGCGGCTGGTCGTGCACGTGCCCGACAGCCAGGCCACGCCCAGCGTGCCGCCGGCAAAGTTCCGGCCGCTAATGAGCGAGGCCGTGTCCCGGCGAACGCCGCTCTGCTGCGAAATCCAGTGGTTGGTCATCTGCTGGAGCAACTGCCCGCCGTCCGAGACGGTGTAGGGATCAGCCGAAGTCGCCCGAACGATGATCGTGGTGATCTCGATGGTCGTATCGACATCGCGCTCGTAGATGTTCGAGACGGCGTTGACCTGGGCTTCCACCGCCGCGATCACCGCGGTCTCCGAAGACCCGCGAGCCTGGAAGAACTCGAAGTCGGTGTCCACCGCCAGCTCGAGCAACAGCGTCTCATCGACACCCGGGCCGGCCGCGCCCGCATCGACGGCCAACGCACCGAAGGGGTTGTCGGCCGTGCCGCAGAAGCCACCGATGGCCGACAGGTCGGCCGAATCGTTGTGGACCACATGCAATCCCGCGGCGGCGCCCGGCACGCGCTCGCTGAGGGCCTGGACGATCCAGGTATCCTCGGGGCCGTCACCCAGCGTGATGATCGCGGTGAGCGAGCCCTCGAAGAAGCCGGCCGTGACGCTGCTGCCGGGCACGCCCTCCACCACGCCTCGATAGGTGGTCGGGGCGATCGGCACGATCTGTCGCATCGAGCCGTCGGGCTGCTGGACCAGGACCTGGAAGTCGGGCGCACGCAGCGAGTGGGCCCACATGTCCAGCGACACGGCCTGCTCGCCAAGCCGCACCGTGGTAGCGAGCGTCCCTCGGTCGCCCACCTCGAAGTCCAGACGCTCGATCGAATACTCGATCAGATCGTCGAACACCAGCGGAGATTGCGGATTGCCGGCGTGCGGCTTGCCGTCCTGGGCCAGTCCGCCTTGCTGTGCGAACGAAGCCGTCGCCGTGGCGAAAACCGCCGCCGCACACGCCAGCACGCTCGCGGTGGTCCCGCGAGTCAAAGTACGTCGTTCCATCGAAATCAACCTCCCCGGTTGTGCCCGGCTCGAGCCGAAACCCGTGCCAAGCGGGTTGACAAAACCCAACAATGAGCGTGCAGGCAGGCCCGCTCGGGGTCCGTGTATACCTAAGGGCTTAGGGACCGTCCGCCAAAGGCGTTACGGCCTAAGCCCCTGCGATTGCCCTAACGTACCACCATTGGCCGCCTCTGGCCAACCTCTTGTCGCGGTCACGTCACATTTCGGCAAGTTCTTGGCTTATCGGTCTATGTGGAAACCCACGGGCGGCGCGTGCTTATGCTGGGCGGTATGGCCGAGACCAACCTAGACCGCCTGCGCGGGCTGATGCGCGTGACCAGCCAGCCGGCCATCACCATCGCCACCGCCGAGGAGGTCTACGCCCTCAACCTCGTGCGTGACGCCGCCGCCGACCAGGGCATGGTGTGCCACCGCTGGACCATGATCGGCGGACTGCACGACGCGGCCGTCGAAGACCATCACGTCATCAGCGATACCGAAGCGCCCGAGAAGGCGTTGCGGCGCATCGCCCGCGAGCGCCAGCCGGGCGTGTACGCCATGCTCGACCTGGGCCACCATATCGATGAGGTAAAAGTGGCCCGGGCCCTGCGCGAGGCGCTCTTTCGCGCCAACGAGCAGGCCCAGTTGCTGGTGCTCATCGATCACGAGCGCATCAAGGCGCCCGTGGTCCGCCAGTACGCCGCCGAGTTCGAGATCCACCCGCCCGATACCGACGAGATCGAGCGGCTGGTACGAGCCCAGTTGCGCGCGCACCATCGGCACACGCCCATCGAGGTCGACGTGAAGCGCAGCGAGTGGGACGCGATGATCCGAAACCTGCGCGGGCTCACCCGCCGGCAGATCAAGAACATCGTGGCCGAGGTCGTGCGCGACGATCACCGCTTCGACAGCGACGACCTGCCCCGCGTCATCGCGCGCAAGCGCGAGTATGTGCGCGCCGACGGGCTGCTCGAGTTCATCGAGGCCCCGGCCACCCTCGACGACATCGGCGGGCTCAAGACCCTGAAAAAATGGCTCTCCAGCCGCTTGCTGACCACAGAGGCCGAAGCCGAGGAACACGGGCTGGATTCTCCCCGCGGCGTGCTGATGCTGGGCGTGCAGGGCGCGGGCAAGAGCCTGTGTGCCAAGGCCATCAGCGCCGCGTGGAAACGCCCGCTACTCAGGCTGGACCCCACCGCCCTGTACGACCGCTATGTGGGCGAGAGCGAGAGCCGCCTTCGCACGGCCCTGCACCAGGCCGAGCTCATGGCCCCGATCATATTGTGGATCGACGAGATCGAGAAGGGCTTCGCGTCGATGGGCAACAGCGGGGCCGACGGCGGATTGAGCCGACGCATGTTCGGCAGCCTTCTCACATGGATGCAGGAGCATCGCCAGCCGGTGTTCATCGTCGCGACGGCCAACGACATCGAGAGCCTGCCGCCCGAACTGATGCGCAAGGGCCGCTTCGATGAAATCTTCTTCGTTGACCTGCCGGCCGATGACGGACGGCAGGTCAACGAAGAAGATTTCATCGAAGCGGCCCTTGCG
>CAYGTM010000067.1:0-3326 GCA_964352795.1 uncultured Phycisphaera sp. | reverse complement strand
TGCAGAGGATTTCGTCCTGGAGCTACTGGTGCAAGTCTCCGACGGCTACAGCGGGGCCGAGATCGAGCAGGGCATCATCGCCGCCCGGCACGAGGCGTTCAGCCGGCGCGAGAGTGTCACGACCGAGAGCCTCGTCGCCGTGCTCAAAGCCAGCCCCCCGCTGAGCGTGACGATGGCGGAAAAGGTCGCCCAGTTGCGCCAGTGGGCGCATGGACGTTGCGTAATGGCGGACTGACCGGCAGCGCGGTCAGTTCATGTACCAGTCCTCGGGCCCGTCCGTGTCGCGCCCCGGTCGCCAGCTCTCCAACTCGTCGTTCATAAAGCGGAAGAAGACCGGCCGGTCGTGCATCTGGCCGAAGCTTGAGCCCTCGTATCGGTAGAGCCGCCGATCTCGCACTTCGTAGATCACCACATCCACGCCGCCGATTTCGCGTGAGGCGCGGTAGATGGCCTCGGGGAACAAGTCGTTGAACTGGTCCACGGTCGTGCCTGGACCCAGCTTGCCCAGGCGGCGGCCTTCGGCATCGGCGAAGCTGGGCAGCGACTCCCCTTCCCGCACAACTACCGCCTTGTCACGCTCGCTCTGGGTGAGTTGCATCTTGCTCGGCTCGTGGCGCTCGTTGCCGCTGCCGATGGAGAAGACGCAGCCCTGCGCGAGCAAGGCGGCGGTGGCGAGGCCCAGTCCAACCAGAGTTCGAGTTCGCAAGGTGTTCGGTCGCATCACTATTTTCCTTTCCCAAAAGGTCGTCACGAGTTGGTCGTCACATGGTATATAGGAAGGCGCTTCGGTTAGTTTCAGCAAACTTTCAGAACTCGCTCACACCCGGAAGATCGCCCCCATCTTCTTGCCCAGCAGGATACTCGCTCCCACCAGCGTCACGGTCAGCAGGGCCATGCCCCACACGCCCATCGCGCTGGCGATGGAGGGGCCGTCGCCCTGGCGGTTGCTGAAGGCGTAGATGGCGCGGGTAATGGGCCAATCTTCCTGCTTCTGGGCCAGCAGCAGGCTGTCGGAGACCTCGAGCATCGAGAACGCGAACACCAGCAACGCACCGGCGATGATGTTGGCCACGATGAGCGGCAGCACCACGCTGCGGATGGCCCGCATCCGGCTGGCACCCAGGTTCAGGGCCGCCTCTTCCATCTCGCCGCTGGTCTGCTCGAGCCCGGCCACCACCGCGCGCACGATGTAGGGCAGCCGCCGGACGGCGTACGCCAGCACGAGCAGGGGGATGGGATTGGGGCTCACGCCTACCACCGAGACCACGCCGTCCAGGGGCGCGCCCAGTTCGGTGAATCCCAGATCGAGTGTGCCGCGGAAGGGCCACGCCAGGCTCACCGCCACGAAGCCGAACGCCAGCACCAGCCCCGGCACCGCGAGCGGCAACATGCATAGGGTGTCGAGCACGCTCCGCCCGACCGCCCGCGTGCGCACGATCAGGTACCCCACCGTCACGCCGATGGACACATTCAGCAGCACGGCCAATGCGGAATAGATCAGGCTGTTGGCGATGGATCGGAAGGCCGCGTCGCTGCCCAGGGCCACGCCGAAATGGGCGAGGGTGAAGCTTTTGGGCAGGGCGGTCTGGTACCACTGGCCCACGTCGCTCACGCTCATGAGCACGACGCCGATGTGCGGGGCGACGGCCAGGAGGGACACCAGGAAAAATGCACCCGCCGCCAGCCAGCCTTTCGTGCCCTTGAGGGGCACTTCCTGGCTCGCGCGCGTCGCACGGGTGCTCATGGCATACCCCCGACGGCCGAACGCCAGCTTGCCCGCCGCATAGGCCGTGAGCGAGGCGGCCAGCAGCACGAACGTGAGGGCATAGGGGCGGGCCGATCCCTCGACTTCGCTGAGACCATAGAAGATCTGCACCGAGGTCACGCGGTCGTAGTCGAACATGAGCGGCGTGCCCAGCTCGGTGAAGGCCCAGATGAACACGATCGTGCCGCCGGCGAACAGACCGGGCCTGATGAGCGGCAGCGTGACGCGCGTGAAGCGACGCCACGGGCCCGCGCCCAGGTTCTCGGCGGCCTCGTTCATGGCCGGGTCGAGGTTGGCCAGGGCGGCGGTGGCGTTCAGGTAGAGAATGGGGTATAGGTGCAACGCCTGCACGATGATCACGCCCAGGCCCTTGGCGTCGCCCATGATGTCCCAGTTGGTTCCAAGGATCGCGTTGAGCGTGCCCTCGCGGCCCATGATGGCCCGGAAGCCAATGGCACCCACGAACGGCGGCAGGATGAGCGGCACGAGGATGATGGCGCTGAAGGCACCCTTCAAGGGAAAGCGGTGCCGGGCGGCCAGCAGCGCCAGCGGCAGCGCGATGGCCGCGCTCAGCAGCGTGGTGCCGACGGCGATCCATGCCGCGTTGAACAAGCCCTCGCGCGTCACGGGGTCTCTGAAAACCCGGAGCACATGGGTGAGCGTCCAGTTCTCGAACAGGCTGGCGTCCCCGCTGGGATCGATAGCGAACCCGCCGCGGATGGTCAGCACGATGGGATAGATCAGCGACAGGCCAAGGAACGCGATAAGCAGCACGACCAGCGTCTGCTCCACGAGCCGGCGCAGGGTCAGGGCGTGCATGGGCTCAGGCCTCCGCCTTGGCCGGCTGGGCAGTGAGCGACTGGCCAAGCGTCAGCACGGTGGCCCGGCCGCGATCGAAACCGGCCAGGTGCTCGCACACGGCCGGCAACGTCGCCGCGTCGATCTCGGCCACGCGCTCTTCGAGCGTGCGGCAGCGGGCCAACTTGCGGTAGTCGCTGGCAAGCGCGCCGGCGCGGGCAGCGGTCGATTCCCCGCCGAACACGATCCGCGACTTGAGGCCCACGCGGGCCCGCTCGTACTCCTCGACCGTGGGCGCGCCGGCCGGGGTGGCCAGGCGGTCGAGTTCGGCTTGGAGCACCTCGAGCGATTCGGCGGCCCGCTCTGGAGTGGTGCCGACGTAGGCCGTGAGCCAGCCGGCCTCGCGCTCGGGCGTGTAGCCGGCGTGGACGGCGTAACAGAGCCCCCGCTTCTCGCGCACCTCGGTGAACAGCCGACCCGACATACCCCCGCTCAGCACCGCCGTGGCCAGGCGCTCGCAGGCGGCCTCGGGCGTGCCCTCGCGCGGGGCGTCTCGCACCACGACGATCTGCACCTGGGCACCGTCATCGTCGATGTGGGCGCTGCCACGCTGGGCTTTGCTGACGGCCATGGGCTCGCCGGCCTTGCCGGTCCACCCGTCGAGCGCCTTGTTCAAGGTATCCTGGGCAAGCAACGGATCGATGTCACCCGCCAAGGCGATGATGCTGCCGCCCGGCACGAAGCCCTTGCGGAGGAACTCGAT
>CAYGTM010000066.1:0-9237 GCA_964352795.1 uncultured Phycisphaera sp. | reverse complement strand
CTTCTCGGCGATGTGCTCGGCGGCGTTGCCCATGGGCCAGCACTCGAAGGCGCAGCGCAGGCCGTCGTGGGCCATGATGTCGATGAGCTTGGCGTCGCCGAACTTCACGCCCATGCGGACGTGGGCGAAGTGGGGCGCGCCGGTCATGTTCTCCATGCCGCCGGCGACGACGACCTCGTTATCGCCCGCCTTGATCGACTGGGCGGCCATCATGACGGCCTCGAGGCCCGAGCCGCAGACCTTGTTAATGGTCTTGGCGCTCAGCGTGTCGGGCAAGCCGGCCTTGAGGCCCGCCTGGCGGGCGGGGTTCTGGCCCAGCCCGGCTTGCAGCACGCAGCCCATGACGCACTCGTCGACCATCCCACCCTTCAATGCGGGCACGGCGTCCATGACGGCCTTGATGGCGTACGAGCCCAGCACTGGGCTGGGGGTGTTGGCGAGGCTGCCGAAGAACTTGCCGATGGGGGTGCGTTTAGCGGCGACGATCACGGGGGTGTTGATAGACATCGAGGCAAATCTCCGAGGCTAAGAGGCCGATGAGTTGGACCAAATCCGTGGACGGGCGAGGGTGTTGTTCCGAAGGGGCATGATAGAACGGCCCTTGTCGGGCCGTCCGGAGGGAGAGAGAGATGATGTCCAAAACCCGAATGGGGAATCAGCCCGGTTCGTTCTCGGCGGCTTCGGCTTCGTCGCCGGGCTTCTTGACCTGCCGCTTCTGCTCGCGGCTGATCTTCGTCCACGCCTGGTCGGCCTTCGTGGCGAGGTCTTCGTGGTCGTTCTTCTTGAGCCACTGCTTGCGGGCGTCGCCCCAGAAGCCGTCGTAGAACAGGAACAGGCGGTTGTCCTTCACGATGAAGCTCTTGGGATCGATCTCGACCTTGTCCCCCTCATCGGCCATGGCCCAACTGCACCAGCCGCCGTGGGCGGGCTCATAGCGCGCGGGGGCCTGCTTGAAGAGTTCGAGATGCTCACGCGAGGCGAAGCGGTACACGACACCTTTGTAGGTGTATTCGTGGTCCTTCGAGCCCTTTGTGGCCTTGCCCCCGCCTTCGGGAAAGTACGCCACCGGGTCGTAGCCCTCGATCGCCAGTTTGGTCTTCTTGGGTAAGTCCCACTCGGCGGTGTTGCGGACGGGCTCTTCCTTCTGGGCTTGGTTTCCAGAGGCGGGAGTGTCTTGGGCCGAAGCCAGGGGCACGCTCGAACCCAAGCCGAGCATGGCAAGGAAAATGACTGCTGCTTGGAGCACGGTACGGGGATTCATGGGACGCTCCTATCGGAAATCGTTCTTGAACAGTGGGTCGCTCGAGATGGCAAGGCCTTGCGCCTTCACGAATGACAACGAGCAGGAAAACCCAGTGGGGTTCGACATTGTTCCGGCAGTGCTCATGGGTTATTCCACGCATATGCTCGGGCATGAAGGACGTCCTTGCCGCGTTATCCATCATCGCCACGACCGCTCCCGCACTATCGCAGTGTCCCACGGAATACCGCCTGGACGACGGGTCTGGCACGTCGACGATCGGGCCCAGCGAGTTCGACGCCGTAATGACGTGGGGCAACTATTTTCTTGCCGAGCCGTCGTGCCGCTGGCTTCGCGAAGTAAACGTATCGTTCCCCACCAGCCTGCCCGTGGGCACGCCCATCACCATCATCATCTATGCAGACCCTGACGGCGACGGCGACCCGACCAACGCGGTGGTGGTCTCGGCGGCCTCGCATGTGTCCCAGCGGACCTCCGTCGATACCTTCGCGACCTATTCCGTGCGACCCACGGATATTGGGGCCCAAGGCGGGTTCTTCGTGGCCTGCGCCGCCTTCGCGCCACGGTTCCGATCCCTGGCCCGCATGGACCAGAACACGCTGGGCCTCCAAAGCTGGTTGTTCTTCGATGGCGAGCTGCTGGTCGATCTGGGGGCCGCCCCGTTCATCCTGCGGACGGCCGACGGGCCCTTCATGGGCACCTGGATGGTGCGGGCCCAGGGCCAGCCGGAAGGGTGCACGCTCGATCTCGACGAGGACGGCAGTGCCACCGTGTTTGATTTTTTGGCGCTCCAGAGCGCCTTCATGAACGGCGATCTCAAGGCCGACTTTGACAACAACCTTCGGCTGGACATCTTCGATTTTCTGGCGTTTCAGAACCTGTTCGGTGCGGGCTGTTGAGGTTATTGGACGTTTAGTAGACCAATCTCCCGCTCAGACTGGCCAACCCGCGTGAGACGGGCTAAATCGCTACGCTTTCCCATTGAGCGCCGGGCGTTTTCGGGTATATTGGAACTTCCCTGAGGCAGTACCTGTATCCCCCAGGGTCTGTGGTGCGATTCGCGTGAGTGGTGTGAGAAGATGGAACGGAGATGGCCATGAAGAAGGGCGTGAGAAACTCGAGAACGACATTGGGAATCTTGTTGGCCGCTGGCGCGTGTGCGCCGGCCTTGGCCCAGAACTCCCCCCAGGGGCCGGTCGTTGACTCCAGGCACGAGGAGCCCGGGCGGCGCAGCTCGCTGGTGCAGCGGTCGTATATCTCGCGGATCATGCCGTCGTTGCCCTGGGGCAACCCCGATGGCCCGGGCACGAACGACCCAGCGACCTTCCCCGACGAGTTCCGCACGATCAACGGCTTCTTCAACAACCCCGTGATGCCCTGGTTGGGCTCGGCGGGCGTGACGTTCGTGCGCAAGGCCCCTGCGGCCTATGACGATGGCGCTGGTCTGATCCCGGCCCGCAGCGAGGGCCCCAGCGCCCGGGCGGTGAGCCAGGCCATCGTCGATCAGGAAGCCCAAGACATGCCCAGCATCGTGGGCAACTCGAACATGTTCTGGCTGTGGGGCCAGTTCATCGACCACGACATGGACGAGACGCCCATCTCCGCCCCCCTCGAACACTTTGATATCACGGTGCCCACTGGCGACCCCTGGTTTGACCCGTCCGGCAGCGGCACCATGCGGATCACGCTGGACCGCTCGGGCTATCAGCTGGTGTCGGGCACGCGCGAGCAGGTGAACGCCATCACGGCCTTCATCGACGCCTCGAACGTGTACGGCGCCGACCTGCCTCGCGCCTTCGAGCTGCGCGTGCTGGACGGCTCGGGCAGGCTCAAGACCAGCGAGGGCGACCTGCTGCCCTACAACGTGAACCAGTTTCCCAACGCGCCCTCGCCTTTCAATCCGAGGCTGTTCCTGGCCGGTGACATCCGTTGCAACGAGCAGGTGTCGCTGATCGCCATCCACACGCTGTTCGTGCGCGAGCACAACTACTGGGCCGGGCAGATCCGGACGGCCAACCCGACATTCACCGGCGACGAGGTGTACGAGCACGCCCGGGCGATCGTGGGCGGGATCATGCAGGCCATCACCTACAACGAGTTCCTGCCCATGCTGCTTGGCGCGGACGGTCTGCCACCTTACGCTGGCTATGACCCTGGCGTGGACCCGGGCATCTCGAACACGTTCGCGACGGCGGGCTTCCGCATGGGTCACACGATGCTGCCAACCTTCCTGTCGCGCATGGACAGCGACGGGCGCGAAGCCGACGAAGGCCATCTCTCGTTGGCGCAGGCGTTCTTCGTGCCTATCGAGATCGGCGAGAACGGCATCGACAGCGTGCTGCGTGGCATGGCCATGACCGTGGCCCAGCAGATGGACGCTCACATCATCAGCGATGTCCGTAACTTCCTGTTCGGCATGCCGGGCTACGGCGGCTTCGACCTGGCCTCGCTCAACGTCCAGCGTGGCCGCGACCACGGGCTGTCCGATTACAACAGCATCCGCGAGGCGTACGGCCTGCCGCGCGTGCTCGACTTCGCGGGTATGACGCCCGACACAGAGATGCAGAACAAGCTCGCCTCGGTCTACGCCGACTGCGACCAGGTCGATCCGTGGGTGGGCCTGCTGGTCGAGCCGGCCGTGGATGGCGCGATGGTGGGCCCGACGCTGCGGGCGGTGATGGCCGACCAGTTCACGCGCCTTCGCGACGGCGATCGGTTCTGGTACGAGGGCTACCTGCCCACGGACATGGTGGATCTGGTCAACGAGCAGACGCTCAGCACCATCATCCGCCGGCACACGAGCATCGGCGAAGAGATCGGCGACAACGCCTTCATCGCGCCCGTTCGGTGTGCCGCCGACCTGGACGAGGCCGGGAGGCTCTCCGTCTGCGACTTCCTCGCGGTCCAGACGCTGTTCGACGCGGGAGACGTGCGGGCCGACTTCGACGGCGACGGGGCGCTGAGCATCTTCGACTTCCTGATGTTCCAGAACGCCTTCGACGCGGGCTGCGACTAAGAAGAACGCCTCAGCCCGACGGCTGCTCGCCCGCGCCCAGATCAAGGGCGCGGTCGAGCAGTTCCTGTTCGGCTTCGCGGTATCGCGTGAAGCTGCTCATGAGTTGCTCGTGCAGTTGCTCGATGGCGCGCTGGCGGCCTGGCAGGTCGACCGGGCCCTGCTCGTCGGTGCTCAACGAGATCAGGCTCTCGCTGGCTGCCCGCAGGTCGCTGGCGGCCTGCGCGAATGACCGCGTGGCGTCGTAGATCAGTTCGCCCTCGAGCTCGCGCGTGGTGGGCCTTTGCAGCAGGCGCCAGGGGCTCCGGCGGACCTCGAGCATCGTGAGCTTGGCCTGGTCGCTGGCCAGACGAAGGTTGGCCGACGCGCGGCGGAAGCCCGGGGCCTCGGCCTCGAAGAGCGCTCTTGCGTCGGTGGCGAGCTTCGCGCCCTCGGCGCTGGCGGTTCGCGCGTTCTCGACGGTTTCCACCGCAGCGGGCATGATCTCCTCGTTGGCCCGGGTGGTGATTTCGGCCAGGTCGGCCAGCACCCGGTCGATGTTGGGGCGGTTGGTGTCCACCGTCTCGCGCACGCTCTCGATCACCGCCGCGAGTTCGATCGTGCGCTCGTCCAGGCGCGTGGCCAGGCCGGTCCACACGTCGATGCTGCCGCGCACTTCGTTCAGTGTTGCCTGGACCTGATCGCCCAGCCCCGGCAGGCGTTCGCGGAGATTGCCGGTGATCGCGCGGGTGTCTTCGAGCGCGAGGTTCAGTTCGGTGACGACCTGACCAACGCCGGGCTCGAGTTCTTCGAGGATGCGGCTCACGCGACCGCTGGTGATAGCCAGGTTCTCGATGGACCTGCGGATATTCTCCATGTCGTCGTCGTTCAGGCCGGTTTGAGCGAGCAGTCCCGGTGACGGCCGGCCCAGGAGTTGACCGCCCGCGGCCAGGGTCGGCCCCGTGCCCACGCTGATGACATTGACCACCGTGCCCGTGCCCAGCAGGGGCACTTCGAGGCGGACCACGGCGTCTTCGTGTAGCACGAGATCTTCATCGACATCGATGGATACGTCGAGGCCTTGCGCCGCCCCATCGCCATCGGCCAGACGGATGTCGCCGACGCTGCCGACCTTGAGCCCGCCCACGCGCACCTCGGCCCCGGGGGCGAGCAGGCCCGCGTTGTCGGACAACTCGAACCGGACCACATACCTCGTCGTGGGTGCCAATGCCGAAGTCAGGTCGCTCAGGATGGCCGTCACCACCACCGCCAGCGCTACGGCGGCGATGAAGAACGCTCCCACGATCGCGTTGCGTCCGCCCGGTTGCGGCATGGTGTTCCTACTTCCTTTGGTGCGTCAGGCCCGCAGCATTCGCCGGAGCCTTCTGAGTACGCCCTCGTCTTCAGTCCTGGGAACGATACGCGAGGGCTCCACGCTGCGCATGCCCGGCACGCCTGGACGCGCGCCCAGGATGTCCTGCTCCCAATCGCTCTCGCTGTGGCGATCGCTGAGCGGACCCTCGGCCGACCCGCGCAGGAACTGGTGGATGATCTGCTCGTCCATGCTCAGCGAGGCGACCTGATCTTCGGGCACGTTACGCACCCGCTCGAACCAGGCCTTGGGTTCGACGGCCAGCATCCGGCCCTTGTCGAGCATGGCCATCCGGTCGGCGATGGCGAAGGCCGAGTCCATCTCATGGGTCACCACCACGCAGGCGATGCCCAGCTTCTTGGTCAGATCGAGCAAGAGGCGATCGATCTGGGCGCTGGTGATGGGGTCGAGCCCCGCGCTGGGCTCGTCGCAGAAGAGCAACTGCGGGTCGAGGGCCATGGCCCGAGCCAGGCCGGCCCGCTTCTTCATGCCGCCGGAGATCTGGGCTGGGAACAGGTCGGCCGCGTCGCGCAGTTGGACCTGCTCGAGCTTGATCTTGACCTGGATGTCGATGATCTCTTGGCTCAGCCGCGTGTGTTCCTGGAGGGGCAGGGCCACGTTCTCGGCCACGGTCATGCTGTTGAAGAGCGCCCCGCTCTGGAAGAGGATGCCGAACTTGAGGCGGGCCTTGTTGAGGTCTTCCTCGCCCAAGCCGCAGATGTTCTGGCCGAAGAGCTCGATGCCGCCGGTATCGCTCTGGAGCGAACCGATCATCAGCCGCAGCAGGGTGCTCTTGCCCGATCCCGAACCGCCCATGATGACCATGGTCTCGCCCGGCATGACCTCGAGGTCGATGCCGTTGAGGATTTCGCGTCCGTCGAAGCTCTTGCGTATGCCCGCGACACGCAGGATCGGCCCGTCTTCGGCACGGGGCGGCATGGAATCAGCCCCCGCCCGAGGTGTCGCCGCCGCCGTCCACCGGGTCGGCCGGATCGGAGACGCCGCCGGGCAGTGATGGCATGGGCGTGCCCTGGCCGCTGGGCGGGGGCAGGAGCCAGACGAGCGAGCCGTCTTGCGCCACATGGGCCATGTTGACAACGCTTCCAACAAGCCCGCCGGCATTCTTGGGAGTGACGAACATGAAGAGTGCCGTGCCTTGGTCGAAGGGCAGCGGCAGGGGAACCGCCGCGTAATCCATACTCGAGTATTCCCGCTGCACCTCGGCCTGCAAGGGTTGGACGCTCTCACCGACTTCGGCAAAGAGCATGACCAGATCCAACAGGCCCTTCGGGCGCGGTTGCATGGTGCCATGCTCGGCGTTCAGCGAGTCACCGAAGGCGTCCAGCGTGCTTTGATCGAGTTGCTGCGCCTGGGCGCTGACCATGTAGCTCTGGGCTTCTTGCAGATCACGAGCTTCGGCGGCCTCGACCATGCCGCCAAGGGCTCCCCACTCGCCCCCGAGCGAAGCGGCCCCGTAGATGATGGCAATATTGATCGCGCCGGCGACCAGACCGATGACGATCGCCGCAATAGCAAGCCCGCCGCCCTTCTTGCGGCCGCCGGACATCGAGATCATCACCAGCGCCAGGACGCCCAGGAGCAGGCCCAGCGGCCCCACGCCCGGGATGCAGCAGGCGATCAGGCCCACCAGCGAGACGACGAACGCGAAGATCGCCAGGATGCTGGTCTTGGGCTCGAGGTATTCCGGGCCGCCGGCGAAGTCTTGGGGTTGGGCATAGGGATTGTCGGTCATGCCCGCAGGGTAGCCCGGTCAGACACCAGTCATGAGGCATTAGACGGTGGCGGTCACCACGTTCCAGGCCTCGATGATCGACTCGATGGCCTGGCCAACCTCGTCTTCGGTGGTGAACCGCGACAGGCTCAATCGCAGCGAGCCGGCGGCCAGTTTGGAGTCCAGCCCCATCGCACACAGCACCGGGCTGGGCTCGAGCGAGCCGCTGCTGCACGCCGACCCGGCCGACACGCACACGCCCATCTCGGCCAGGGTGAGCAGCATGATCTCGGCGTCCACGCCTGGCAGCGCCAGGTTGGTGGTGTTCCATAATCGCTGGCTCGGATCGCGCGGGCCGTTGACGCACGCGCCCTCGATGCGTTCGAGCACGGTGGTTTCGAGCAGGTCTCGCAGGCCGGCGAGGCGCGCGCGGTTCTGGTGGTCGGTCAGCCATGAGGCAGCACCCTTGGCGGCCTCGCCCAGCCCCACGATTCCCGGCACGTTCTCGGTGCCGCCCCGCCGACCGAGCTCTTGCGAGCCGGGCGTCTGCTTGCCGAGCTTTACACCCCGGCGGACCCACAGCGCCCCCACGCCCTTTGGCCCGTGGAACTTATGCCCACTGAAGGTCAGGAGGTCGAAGGGCACGGCCCGCACGTCGGTATCCATGCGGCCGACCCATTGCGTGCCGTCGATGTGGACCGTCGCGCCAACGGCCTTGGCCAACTCGGCCAGTTCCTGGACGGGCTGGATGGCACCCGTCTCGTTGTTGGCCCATTGCACGCTGAGCACGGCGACCTTCTCGTCGAAGAGCGAGCGCGCCTTGTCGAGGTCGATCAACCCGCCACGGCCCACGGGCAGCCAACGCACCTCGGCCCTGCCGCTCGCGCTCAGGCTCTTGGCCAGATCGCGCACGGCCGAATGCTCGACGGGGCTGGTGACGAGCACGTTGCGCCCCGCACTTCCAGACGATTCGGCCTGGTCGAGCGCCCCGCGGATGGCCAGGTGGCACGACTCGGTGCCGCCGGAACAGAACACGATCTCGCGCTGGCCGGCGCGGATGAGGTCGGCCACGCTCCGCCGGGCCTGCTCGATGCGGGCGCGGGCGGCCTGGCCGGGCCGATGCACGCTGGAGGGGTTGGCCCAGCAGTTTTCCAGGCACTCGCACATCGCCGAGACCACCTCGGGCAGCGGGCGAGTCGTGGCGTTGTTGTCCAGGTAGGCGTTCACCGGCGTTGGCAACCCCTCGAGCGAACGGAAGGCTCAGCGATCCTCGTCGTCGTCGTCTTCTTCGTCCTCATCCTCGTCTTCATCATCGTCTTCGTACTCGTCGTCGTCTTCCTCGTCCTCGTCCTCGTACTCGTCATCGTCCTCATCCTCGTACTCATCGTCGTCGGTCGCGGCCTGCTGGGCCTTCTGACGCTCTTCGAGCAACTCCTTGAGCTGGTCGGGGTTGAGCACGCGGACGAGGCCGTCCTTCAGGCGGCGCTGGGCGAAGTTGATGATGAGGCCAAGTTCGAGTTCGAGGGCCCGCAGTTTGGCGCGCGTCTGCAAACGTTCGCCCGTGCCAACCTCGCCCGGGCGGGCCACCAGGTCGACGATGAAGCGGTCTTCGACGAACAGCGAGGCGGTCACCTGGCCGATGAGCTTGTCCTGGTACTTGACGTCGATCTTCCTGTCGGCGACGTGCTCGATGCCGGCGGCCTTCATCTCGACCTGGAGGGCCTTGTTGTAGAGCTCGATGGGCAGGCCCGGGCCCAGGGCCTTGTGGACCTCGATGGCGCAGCCAATGACGCGGCGGCTGATGTCGGTCAGTTCGGGGTCCAGGGCGCTCAGCGGGATGCCCTGGCGGTCGTACCCGCCACCCCCACCGCCACCATGAC
>CAYGTM010000065.1:0-9314 GCA_964352795.1 uncultured Phycisphaera sp. | reverse complement strand
GGTGTCAAGGGCGTAATCGTCACGCTGCTGATCGGCGTACGCGGCATCGAGTTTGGCCATGTACTTTGCAGGCTCAGTGGCGATGGACCTTTCGCAGGCACCACAGCACAGGCGGACGAGGCGGTTCATGTAGATGAAGTTGACCGGCTCACCCATCGAGCCGAGCGGACCACCGACGGGGCAGTTGTCCATCGGGTATCCGGGGAGCTGTGAGTCGATGATTCGCTTGTCGAGAGCATCCAGGTACTTCTTCGGATCGGTCTTGAACGCGGCAACCGCGTCGGCGCTCGCGAGTCGGACAAGGCGGTTGTTGTGCACATGGTTCACGGCGTTAGCGCCCAGCTTTTCGCCGGTGACGATGCAGGTGTCGATGGGGTAGTGCATGAGCTGCTGCTCGACGATCTTCTCGTCTATCTCACCCCAGTACTTGGCATCGTTGCCCTCAAACTCTTCGATGCAGCCGGCGCAGCAGAAGCGCACCTCTCGGTTGTCGTAGACCTTGACAACGGGATCGCCCATCGATCCGAGGGGGCCGCCGACGGGGCAGTCGGGCAGGGTGTACGGGTAGGTCGGCCCGGGTGAGGCCGTGCCCGTTGGGGATTCGTCGTCGGGCTGGCCATGTCGCTCCGAACCGGGCTCGCGGCCCGCTGCGGCCAGTACGACGAACTCGTCCTTGCGGATTTCATCCCAGGCGAGGAACGCCTCGCCGCAGCCGGGGCAGCAGAGGCCGATGGTCTTGCCCTTGTACTCGACGGTTCCCGCGGAGGGAACGATCGGCTCCTTGCCGATCGGGCACATGGTGTTGACGGGCTCGGCAGCCTGTTGGGTGTGCGAACCGGAGTCGTAATCCTGCGCCGATACAAGAGCAGTCGGCGAGATCAGACAGATGCACGTGATCAGGGTTGCGGGCTTCATACAGAATCTCCTTGTGCCGGGGGCACATTGGTGTTGGACGCTGGGCGTGCGTGTGACAAACGGAATTTCCACTCCTGCGCCCAGCAGTACAGGATGGGAACGACGAACCAAGTGATGGACGCGACGGCCATGCCCCCGAACGAAGGGATGGCCATGGGAACCATGATGTCCGAGCCGCGACCCGTGCTGGTAAGCACCGGGAGCAGCGCGAGAATGGTGGTGGCGCTGGTCATGACAGCCGCACGGATACGGAGCTGTCCACCATCAACGACGGCCTTTCGGATGGCCTCGATCGACTGAGGCTTGCTTTCCGCCATCGACTGCTCGATGCGGGTGGCCATGATGACGCCGTCGTCGGTGGCGATGCCGAAGAGCGCGAGGAACCCCACCCAGACGGCGATGCTCAGGTTGAACTCCCGGATCTGGAAGAGTTCGCGGAGATTCGTACCCAGCAGCGAGGTTTCGAGGAACCACGGCTGGGCGTAGAGCCACAGCATCAGGAACCCACCGCCCCACGCGACGAACACCCCGCTGAAGACCATCAGGGTGACGCCCACCTTGCGGAACTGGAAGTAGAGCAGGAGGAAGATCACCGCCAGCGAGAGCGGCAGGACGATGCTCATCCGCTTGGCGGCCCGGACCTGATTCTTGTACGAACCGGAAAACTCGTAGCTGACGCCCGCAGGCACCACGAGATCGCCGGAACTGATCGCTTCCTGGATGAACGCCTGAGCGTCCCGCACAACCGACACTTCCGCCTCGCCGGGCATCTTGTCGAACAGCACATAGGCGACGAGGAAGGTGTCCTCGCTCTTGATCATCTGCGGCCCGCGTCGGTATTCCAGCGAGGCCAGCTCCCGCAAGGGAACCTGCGCGCCCATCGGCGTGGGCACGAGGATGTCCCCCAGCGTCTCGGGCTGGTCGCGCAGCTCTCGGAGGTAGCGCACCCGGACGGGATAGCGCTCCCGCCCCTCGACGGTCATGGTCAGCGGCTTGCCGCCGATGGCCACCTCGATGACCTCTTGAACATCGGCGATGCGCAGCCCGTAGCGGGCGATCCGCTCGCGGTCGATGTCGATCTCAAGGTAGGGCTTGCCGACGACGCGGTCGGCGAAGACGGCCGCGGGCTGGACGCTCGGCACCCGCTTGAGCAGGCGCTCGAGCTCCAGCCCGAATGACTCTATCGTTTCGAGATCTGGTCCGTAAACCTTGATTCCCATCGGGGCGCGGAAGCCCGATTGGAGCATGACGATCCGCGTCTCGATCGGCTGGAGCTTGGGCGCACTGGTTACGCCGGGCATCTCGGCCGCCGCCACGATCGCGTCCCAGATGTCCTGTTGGGATTCGATCTCGTCCCGCCACTGCCGGTATGGGCGGCCATCCTCGTCGGGGATTAGGTCGCCTCGCTCGTCGCGGACGAACTCGTCCGCCGCGTCGTCGTAGCGGAAGTTGATGCGCCGGCCCTGATCATCGGTGCGGTACTCGCTCTGGTACTGGATGACCGTCTCGACCATCGAGATCGGCGCGGGGTCGAGTGGGCTCTCGACACGACCGATCTTGCCCACGGCCATCTCGACCTCGGGCACGCTCATGATGCGGCGGTCGAGTTCCTTGAGGATGTCCGTCGCCTCGCCGATCGAAGCGTGCGTCATCGTGGTGGGCATGTAGAGGAACGCGCCCTCATCCAGCGAGGGCATGAACTCGCTTCCCAGTCCGGGGAAAGCGTGCGCGATCTCGACCACTGTTTCGTTGCTGCGGATCGAGTCCGGCAGCCATCCGAAAACTCGATCAAAGCCGAGCCATGTCGTCGTGCCCAGCAGAACTACGAGGAGAGCTGGTGAGAGTCCAATGAGTTTGTGGCGCAGTGTCCACGCGAGCACATGCGGGAATGCCAGACGCACGGCCCAGAATGCGAGCAAAATCCCGCCGACGATCACTCCGATGAATACCGCATTGCCTACCACTCCCGGTTCGGGGCCGAGCGGCTCCCACGCGCCGGCCAGGACGACGAGCACGACGATGACCGCCACGAGATTCGCCGACCATTGGAGGCCCCGGGCGACAATCTTGGGCAGCCACGGCCGGGCGAGATAGAACGCGCCGAACGCCGCGAGGATCAGCCCGCCGAGCGGCTGAACAAAGATCGCGAGCGCAAGCCCCGTCACGGTAAGCGCAGCGGCTGCCGCCGTGCGGACCGCCCCGGCCCGGAGCCGGAACCCCATCAGGACATGTGCCGCCGCCGGCAGGATGGTCAATGCGATGATGATCGAGGCGATGAGCGCAAAGGTCTTGGTGTATGCCAGCGGCTTGAACAGCTTGCCCTCGGCGGCCTCCATCGTGAAGACCGGCAGAAAGCTGACGACGGTGGTGGCCACCGCGGTCAGCACGGCGCTGCCGACCTCGGTCGTAGCGCGGTAGATCGTCTCGATGGTCGGCTCTCGGTTCGCCCCGTCGGCCTGGGCCTCGTCGAGCCGCCTGAGGATGTTCTCGCTGAGCACGATGCCCATGTCCACGATCGTCCCGATCGCGATCGCGATGCCCGAGAGCGCGACGATGTTCGCGTCGACGCGGAAAAGCTTCATCCCGATGAAGGTCATCAGGACCGTGATCGGGAGCATGGCGCCGATAAGCAGGCTGCTGCGCAGGTGCATCACCATGAGCACCACGACGATGATCGTCACCAGCACCTGCTGAGAGATCGCGGAATTGAGTGTCTGGAGCGTTTCCCGGATCAGGCCCGAGCGGTCATAGAAGGGAACGATCGTCACGCGGCTTTCGGTGCCGTCGGCGAGAACCTTCGACGGCAAACCAGAGGCGGTGTCGGCGATCGTGTCCTTGACGCGCTGGATGGTCGCCATCGGGTTCTCGCCGTAGCGAACGACCACGACGCCGCCCACCGCCTCCTCGCCGGCCTTCGTGAGCACGCCCCGCCGGAGGGCGGGACCCAGCGAGACACTCGCAATGTCTCTGATCAGGATCGGCTGCCCATCCCGCGCGGTAATGGCCGCCTGCTCCAGATCCTCAATGGATACGATGAACCCGAGCCCACGGACGATGTACTCGGCTCGGTTCACCTCGATGGTCCGAGCGCCGACATCCATGTTGCTCTGCCGGACCGCGCCGATGACCTGCCCGAGCGATACGCCCGCCGCCCGCATCGCGTCGGGGTTCACGTCGACCTGGTACTCCTGCACGAACCCGCCGATGGACGCGACCTCGGATACGCCCTGGACGCCGGCGAGCTTGTACTTGACGATAAAGTCCTGGATCGACCGCAGCTCGTGCGGGTCCCAGCCGCCGGTCGGGTTGCCCTCGGCATCACGCCCTTCGAGGGTGTACCAGAACACCTGCCCGAGCGCTGTCGCGTCTGGCCCGAGCGCGGGCGAGACCCCGGATGGGAGTGTGCCCGCGGGCAACGAGTTGAGTTTCTCAAGCACGCGCGAGCGCGACCAGTAGAAGTCGATCCCGTCCTCGAACACGATGTAGATCGACGAGAACCCGAAGACCGAGTAGCTGCGGATGTCCTTCACGCCGGGGACACCGAGCATCGCCACAGTCATGGGGTAGCTGATCTGGTCGTCGATGTCCTGCGGGCTGCGCCCCGGCCACTCCGTGAAGACGATCTGCTGGTTCTCGCCGATATCCGGGATCGCGTCGACCGGCACCGGGTCGCGGGGCAGGCCCCCGAGGTCCCAGTCGAACGGGGCAACGAGCACGCCCCAGAAGAGCGTGCCGACCAACAGGATCGCCACCACCAGCTTCTGCTCCAGGCAGAATCGGATGAGCGCATTGAGCGGCCCACGCGGTGTGGAGTGAAGATTGCGTGGCACGGCGTCACTCATGGTCGTGACCCTCCATCGCACCATTCATGGCGTCACCGCCGAGGGGGTCGAAAGACTCACGAATCTCCCCACACCGGAGCATGCTCGCGCCGAAGTACGGGTTGTTGATCTGCTCGCCGCGCTGGAGCCAGTCGGCTCCCTGGTTATCGAAAGCCATCGGGCAGTGCGCGAGTTGCCACTCTTCGCTCCCCCGGTGCCCGAACCGACGCTGGAGCGCGATGGCCGCCTCGCTCATGCCCTCGAACTTGGTCCGAGCGATCTCAATGTCTGTGATCCCCGGCTCGACACGCAGCCGGGCCGCGGCCCGCCGCCACTCGCCGAGCGGTTCGCCGACCAGTCCGGCCTCTTCGACGAAGCCGAGCGCGGTTCGGAGGTCCGCGGCCGCCTGCGAAAACCCGCCGAGGTCGTCCGCCGCGAGCGCCTCCTGGGCGTCGAGGTACGCGGCGTAGACCGGCTTGAGCGCGAACACGAAGCTGTCGGGCACGCTGACGCGCTCAGGCATGGTCGGCATCGCGCCGACGGACGTGCCGCCGTGCCCCGCGTGCGGGTCGCCCCCGCCGCCACCGGCGGGCGTCATCATGCTGGGCTTCGCGGCGATCTGCATCGCGCTGTCGATCCGGAACGCACCGTTGACGACCACGCGCTCGCCCCGACTGAGCCCTTCTCGGACGATATAGAAGTCGCCGGCTCGCGGCCCGAGCACGACTGCCCGGCCTTCGTAGGTTGGCCGCACTGTGTCGGAAACCTCGACATACACGACCGAGCGCGTTCCTGTGTAGAGGACCGCCGAGCGAGGGATGACCAGAGGCTCGGTCGCTGAACTCGGGTCGCCAACCACGCCCAGCGACTCGGCCGGCACGAGGTCCATCCCGCAGATGTCGCATTGCCCGGGCCCGTCTTCGACGATCGTCGGGTGCATCGGGCTGACCCAGCGACCGGCCAACTCATCGTTGACGACGGCTCCATCTTCCGAAACCCGCGTGCGAACGATGGCCGATGCGAACATACCCGGCTTGAGACCTCGATCTGTGTTGTCCACGGCAACTCGCACTGCTGCTGTTCGCATTTGTTGATCGATCATCGGTTCGATGAATGCGATGCGACCCTCAAACACCTCGCCGGGATGCGCCTCGACCGTGAAGCTCACCGACTGACCCCAACGCAAGAGCGGGAGCTGAGACTCGTACGCCTGCATATCAACCCACAGTCGTGACAGGTCGGCGACCGTTGCGATCGGATCGCCTGTCTGCACATAGTCCCCCTCGCGCACGGCCAGATGCGTGACAACGCCTCCGATCGGGGCATAAATGGGAAGGCGATCCGATTCGAAGCGGCCTTCCTCGACGGCGGCAATCTGCTCGGACGTCAGGCCAAACAACCGCAACTTCTCCCGTGCCGCCTTCAATGTGTCCCGCGTGGCGGATCGCAGCAGTTCGCTGGCGGATCGTGAGTCCTGGGCCGCAGAGGCAACCTGTCGAAGTTCCTCGAAAGCCGCGAGCAACTCCGGGCTGTACACCTCGGCCATGTGGTCTCCGGCCGACACCGGAACACCGACATAGTTGACAAACAACCGCTCGATCCGCCCCGGGAAGTACGCCGTCAGTCGCGCCACCGAAGTTTCGTCGTAGGTGACCTTGCCATACATCCGCACCTCGGCCGTCGGGAAGAACCGGCCGACCGGGGCTGTCTCGATCCGGCTGAGCGCGGCGGCCGCCTCGCTCATCCTGACACGCAGTTCATTCCCCTCGCCCTCATCCGCGGTGACCGGGATGAGGTCCATGAAGCAGATCGGGCACTTAGCATCTGGGTCAGGCAGGCGAACAGACGGATGCATCGAGCATGTGTACATCTGCGGTTGGCTCGTGTCTTCGCCGTGCTCGTGGGCCTCCGCCGCCAGTTCAGTTGCGGGCTCTGGGGCGGGACGACCAATCCGATAGCCGATGACCAGCGCCGCGATAATGAGCGCGACTGCGCTTCCCGCCGCGGCGTGCTTCCCTACCCCACCGATTGTGACGCGGAGGCGTGCGAGGACGGTGTTCATGGCTGCACCTCGTCAGAAGGATCAGTTCGTGCGGAAGGAGCCGCAGCGTCTGTGGGAACGGGTTCACCGACGAGCGCATTGAGCCGCGCGAGTGCTTTGCCTCGGTCCGCCCGTGCGCGCTCGGCCGCGATGGCGAACTCCAGCAGCGTCCGCTCCGTGTCAAGCAGGTCCAGAAAACTCGTCTCGCCCGCCCGAAAGCCGGCGAGCGAAGCGCGAAGCGATTCCTCGGCCTTAGGGATGAGGGTGTTCTCGTACAGCCGGACCCGACGGTCAGCGTCCGTATGCTCGAACCACGCTCGGTGGATGCCCGCGGCGATGCGGTTGGCTTGGTCGGCGCGCTCGCCGGCGACCGCCAGCCGCCGCGCAAGCGCCTCACGAACGCCCGCGTCGTACTTGTCACGCCAGATGGGAAGGCTGATGCCGAAGTTCAGAAGAATCGGATCATCGCCGCTGCCCGGCGTCGAACTGTTCATCGCCTCGCCTGTGACGATGTAATCCAGGCCCACCATGAACTCCGGCAGCCCATCCCGCCTTGCAACCTCGGACAGTAGCCGCTGCTCTTCGATCTGCTCGTCCATAGCCAGCAGCATCGGATTCGAGCGCCGGGCGATCTCAGCGAGCCCATCGGCATCAACTGAGGCGATCCGTCCAGGCAAGCCGGTCATCCTCGCGACCTCTTCACCGGACGGGCGATTGAGAGCGGCGTTCAACTCGGCGACATAGGCCGGGCGCATCGACCGGAGCTGGGTGAGCCGGTCTTCGAGCTGACCGAGTTCTACCTGTACACGGATCAACTCCGGGTGCGACCCCGATCCCACGCGGTAGCGAGCCCGCAGCACTTCTTCGAAGGACCGCAGCAGTTCAAGGTTCTCATCGGTGATCGAGATCGTCGCGTCGAGGTACGCCAGATCGTGCAGGGTCGATACGACACGCTCGGTCACAGACAGCCGGACGGCTTCGAATCGCCTCCAAGCCGCCGCCGCCGCCTTCGACGCTGCGTCCTCTCGATTTTGGAGCTGGCCCGGCCACGGGAATGCCTGACTGACGCCGACTCTCGCCTCCTGCGGGCCAGTACGCGTCTGCACCTCTTCGAGAAAGAATCCGACACTCAATCGAGGATCGGGTAGCGCGCCGACCTGAGGTAGCCGCTCGGCGGAAGCACGCCAGCGCTGGTACGCCGCCTCAACCTCGGGGCTGTGGTACAGGGCGTAGCGGACAAACGCATCGGGCGAGGCGTCTGGCGCGATTGATGGCCCGAGCATCTCGGTTGATGCCGAGGATTCCCGGAAGGCAGACGGAGGCGTCTGCTCGATCCCCCGCGGCAGCGTTCGGTCGTGTGACTGCGTGATGTTGTGGGGCCGATCGAACGGGGACGAACACCCCGCGAGCAGACCAGCCGCTGCGGCGCAGATCGCGCTCGCGGCAATTCGCGATGCCATGGATGGCTCCTGAGTTTCTGGTGATTGGAGAGCGGGACAAGCGAGGTCAGCACGGCCTATACGAGCGCGCACTGTCCCTACCGAGCTTGGGCTCTACGTTCGCCAAATACCGAGGAGCGCCTGGATCTCGTTGTGGGTCAGCCCCGCGAGCAGGCTCAGCGGGCTTGAAGACCAAACGAATGATCGTCGCTGTGCAACAACCTCGATCTCCACCCGGATGGGCGGAGTCGGAACTGCCGTCACCGAATCACGATCTGTCCTTGGCAACGGAGTATCCGGTGCCGGCTGACGATCAGGGAGAGGGGATACCCGGCACTCGCATGGCCCGTTGCTCATCGGGCAGAAGTCGGCAGCCGAAGGCTCCGAATCGCAGCAAACGCTTTCAGTAGGCGAAACGACTTCAGCCTCGCACTCTGCATGGCCACAACCGCCATGCGATCCCCAAGTTGGACCTGGAAGCCGCAGAAGGCCGGCCGTGGCGAGCAACAGGATGGGAAGAAAACGTGTCACGATTGAAGTCTACTTCGGATAGGTCGCAAGTGAACGCTGACGCGGGCTCAAATATTTCGTCGGCGATTAATCCAACCAGCGAAGGTGCCGAGAGTACAGGATGCGAACGAAAACAAAACGGATGCCGAACATGCAGTAGATCACGACACAGACTACATGACTAGAGTTCCTGGTCGTGCAAGAGTCGTAAATCCTTCGTGATCCTGTCTACAGCTTACGTGATTGATCTCTGCATTAGGGGATGTGGTCCTGTATGAGCCCACGATCGGCCACCTCTACGAGCAGCCTAGCTTCGAACGTGACGTGGTGGATGCCGTAACGCTTGGTCAACAGATCGATGGCATCGCGGCGAATCCGCTCGATATCTTGAATGGTTGCATTTTCTGCGACACCAACCGATACCTCCAAAGAAGTGGTCCGCTCGTCGATCGGCCAGATATGCAGATGGGCAACGGCATCTACCCCCTCGATTAGGCTGAGCGACTCCGCGATCAAATTGATCGACAGATGCTCTGGTGTGCTTTGCATCAGAATCCGGATGCAACGCTGCATCGGCGACCACGACAC
>CAYGTM010000064.1:0-9328 GCA_964352795.1 uncultured Phycisphaera sp. | reverse complement strand
GCCGAGCGCGGGCCAGCAACCGCCGGAGCACCGACGGCTCCAAACCCCGGAGATTGACAAGATCCTTTCCCGGCATCACGCCCGATAACGCATGAGCCCCCACGATCCCCGACGGTTCATTGCCACTGTTCATCGGTCCAAGATTAGCCGGAGAGGAGTCTTGAGAACAACATGATTGGCCATCATTCACCCCATGCTTCCAGGGGTGGGCCGGCATTCACTCGGCGACGGCGGGGCCTCCTGCCCCCCATCGCCGGCAAGTGCTTGAAGTTACACGGACCGCCTGCGACGCATCGCCAGGGCTCCAAGCCCAAGCACCGCCAGCGAAGCCGGCGCGGGGATGATGACATCTTCGACGTACGTGATGGCGGCATCGTGCGCTCTCTCGTCGTCGCCGTTGTTGAACACCAGGTAGGTGGTCAGGGCACTGCCAATGCCCGAGTCGCTGCTCGACAGGTCGAGTGCCAGCAGGTACACGCCCGTCTCGGGGTCGTTGAGGAAGAAGTCGTAGTGCTCGTCGAAGCCGGCCGGGCCGACGCCGATGCCGAAACCCGGGGCCGAGCCGGCCAGAGGGCTGGTGGCGCTGAGCGGGCCAAACTCGAGCGTGTAGGTCTGCGTCGCGCTCACGAACGTCGAGCCGTCCCAGCGCTGCACGGGACTGGCAAAGTCGAAGACCAGGTCGCTGTCGGGGAACTCGCCCGCCGCGGCGAAGAGGCCCGGCCCGTCGGCGAAGATGCTCCCGCCGAACTCGAACATCTCGCCGGCGAACACGCGCTGGCCCGGCACGACGAACTCGCCGCCGGGGCCGTCCTCGACGATGCCCGTCACGATGCGGCCGTCGGTAATCAACAGGCCGACATCGCCCTCGTGCGCCACGGCCTGCGCTGTCGTGACCAGACCAGCCAAAACAAGAGCGGTACGGATATGCATGATGGCCTCTCTTTCTCCGGCTTAGCAGCCAGCGTCGAACTCGTTCTGGAACGCGAGGAAGTCAAAAATTGTCAGCGAACCGTCGCCGTCGAAGTCGGCGGCCACATCGCCGGCGTCGAACAGATTCTGGAACGCGAGGAAGTCAAAAATTGTCAATGAACCGTCACCGTCCAGGTCGGCCCGGCAGGGCTCGGCGATCAGCGTGGATTCGACCCAGGCCACGGCGTCGGCGAGGTCATCGACGCTGGCGTTCTGGCCGAACACCAGGTAGAAGGGCGCGCTCTCCTCCAACGCACCGGCCTCGTCCCACAGGGTCATCTCGAGCAGGTACACGCCGTTGCTCGCCGGAGCGAGCAACTCGTAGGCCAGGTGATGGTGGAACCTGCCCGTCGTGCTCGCCTGGCCGAACACGAAGCCCGATTCCATGCCATCCAGAGGCGTGGTGATCGACACCGGGCCGCGACTGATGAGGATGCGCGACTCGGCCACGTCCTCGAACGCGGTGCCGTCCCACGCCAGCACGGGGCGAAGCACGTCGAAGCCCAGCCCGGCCCGCGACGCAAACGCGCCCGACTCGGAGTCGAAGCCCGGGTCGTTGGTCCAGTTGGGCAGCTTCCCGAACGTGGTATCGAACACGCGGCGGCCGAACACGGGCGTGCCCGCGTCGGCGTAGCCCGTCTCGATGATGCCGCGCTGCCCGGTGATGATGATGTCGCCCTCGTGGACCTGGGCGATGGCGGCCGAGGCCAGCGCGAGGGTGCACACGCCGATGATCTTGTGGTGCATGGTTCGTCTCCTTGGTTCGTGCCTATTGAGCAACCGCGGGATCGAAACGGTTCTTTTCATAACTCTGATACACGTCCTCGAACTTCTCGATCGCCGCGTGGCCGTCGAGGTAGCCGTACGTCGCCTTGGCCGTCCAATCGCCGCCGTTGCCCCCGTGGGCGTTGATCTGGCTCTCGAGCGACGCCCGCGCCGGCACGCGACCGCCCGGGGCGGCGCCCCAGTCCTCGGCGTGGACATGATCCGTGCGCGCGAAGCCGGCGCTCACCGGCGTCTGGCCGAAGGTCATCATCAGCCAATGGACCGTGGCGTAGGGCCGCTCGATGCGCCGGTCGGCGTCGTACGTCTGATCGGGCGACGGCGACACGCTCCGCGTGGTGTAGTTGTTCAGGCCGTAACTGGTCCAGCGGGCGAGTTCGCCCAAGCCGCTGGTCTCGCCCGCGCGCACGCGGCGAAGCGCTTCGGCGAACGGCAGCCCCTCGAACTGGCCGCCCTCTTCGAGCGACCAATACGGGCTCGTGTCGACGGGCGAGCGAATCGCTAGGCCGTTCTCGGTATAGTCGGCCAGCAGCACGGGCCAGGCGTTGGGCAGGTCGGCGAGGCCCCCGTGGGCCAGGCCGGCGTCGACGTACGCCCCGTTGTGGGCGTCGGCGTACAGCCGATGGGCAATACCCAAGGATCTGACCTGCGTCAGGCAGATGGTCGCCCGGGCCGTGGCCCGAGCCTGCCCCAAGGCCGGCAGCAGGATGCCGATGAGCACCGCGATGACGGCGATGACCACGAGCAGCTCGATCAGCGTGAATCCCGGGCGATGGCTTTTTGCAAATGACATTGCGCAATCAATACTACAGCGAATGAGAAGGCGTTACAAATAGCAGATGAGAATTCGAGGTTAGGATTTTCCGTGACCGTATTTGCTGTTCATCCCGGCCAAACCACGAACCCGGCCATCGGCCGGCCGCTCACCATCGGCGGGGTCGAACTGGCCACCAACCTTCTGCTGGCCCCGATCGCGAACTACTGCGACCTGGCCTTCCGCCTCACCTGCCGAGACCAGGGCGGCGTGGGGCTCGCTTGCACCGACCTCCTGAGCCCCCAGGGCCTCCTGCGCGGCTCGGCCGCCAGCCTCGACCTGGCCCGCACCAGCGACGAGGACAAGCCCGTGGGCATGCAGCTCTACGGGGCCGACCCCGCCATGATGGCCGAAGGGGCGAAGTGGGCCGCCGACCACGGCGCGACCATCGTGGACATCAACATGGGCTGCCCGGTGGACAAGGTCTGCAAGAAGGACGGCGGAAGCAAGCTCATGTGCAACCCCGCCGGCGCCATCGCCATCGCACAAGCCGTCCGCGCGGCGTTGCCCGATGCCGTGCCCCTGACCGCGAAGATGCGCTTAGGTTGGAGCGAAGAAGATTGCGTCAACGGCGTCGCCGGCCAGCTCGCCCTCGGCCTCGTTGAAGTCGGCGTGAGCGCCATCACCGTCCACGGCCGCACGACCGAGATGAAGTTCAGCGGCGACTGCCGACGCGACGACATCGCTCGGGTAGTTCGCACCGTGAAGGACCGCTACCCAAGCATCCCCGTCATCGGCAACGGCGACGTCAGAACCGCCCACGACTGCATCGACATGCTCAACGACACCGGCTGCGACGGCGTCATGATCGGCCGCGGCGCCCTGAGCACCCCCTGGCTCTTCCGCGACGCCTGGGCCCTGCAAACCACCGGCGAGATTCCCCCCGAACCCACCGAGCACGAGAAGCTCGACATCGTGCGAGGGTTCTTTGACCGCATGCTCACCTTCCGCGACGAGCACTACGCCATGACCCACATCCGCCGCCGGATCTCATGGTTCGCCAAACGCATCAACGGCGGCCACTGCAAGGAGCTCCGCGAAGCCATCCGAACGGCCGAGAACCCCGCGGCGGTCCACGCGGCGCTAGACTTCTGGCAGGCATCCGGCCCCGCGCCCACGCGCCCTTGAAAGTTTTCCAGCACCCCCACAAAATCGCGCAGCCCCTGCGCGTTTTGCGTCCGAGAACGCCCCCAAGGTCCGCGTAAACGAAGTTCAGAATCATTCTGTTGTTGCACAGAATGATTCTGTCACTGCACGGAATGGTTCCGAACCTGCACGGAATGATTCTGTCATTGCACGGAAAGGTTCCGATGCTGCACGGAACGCTCCCGCACCTGTCCAGAAACATTCCGTCGCTGCACCGAACGATTCCGCACCTGCCCGGAAGGCTCCGGCGGCTGCCCCGGGGCGTTCTGTTGTGCTCCGGAAGGGTTCTGCTGCTGCCGCGAAGGGTACGGGTGTTGCCCCGCGGCCCCCGGTGATGGCGCCGGAGGGTTTTCGCATCACAGCCAAGCCGCCCGCCAGGGCCCCGATCCGCCCCAGCGCGTCCCGGGCGGATCGCCACAAGATTCCCTTGCATCCGCGGCCGTTTTCTGGTATGCTGTCCGTTGAAGGAGAAGCCCGATGCCCGAGATGCGAGTTCAGATGTTGGTAGCCGTGAGTGGCATGGCCCTGGTCGTTGCGAACCGGGCAACTGGCCAATGTGATCCAGCCACCATATTCAGCCCCCAACAGGCTATTGGGACGGGTCCCGCGCCCCTTGGTGCGGCGTTGGGCGACCTCAATGGCGATGGCGCGCTGGACCTGGTCATCGCAAACTGGGATAGCGACGATGTGAGCATCATGCTGGGCCGTGGTAACGGCACGTTCCATCCAGAGCAGCGTGTCGACGCGGGGACGCAGCCGTTCGATGTGGCCATAGGTGACATGGACGATGACGGCAACGCCGACCTCGTCGTGGCAAACTTCACCAGCAACGACGCGAGCGTCCTGCTCGGGCGAGGAGACGGCACGTTTGGGGCCGCACAACACTTTGGAGTCGGACGGGGCTCGTACAGGGTCGTGCTTGACGATCTCGACGGAGACGGCGTGCCCGACATGGTCGTGGCCAACCGCGACAGTTTTGACGTGAGCGTGTTGCTCGGCGTGGGTGATGGCACCTTCCGGCCCGAGCAACGCCTCGCCGCCGGCACGAACCCCTACAGCGTGGCGTTGGATGATCTCAACGGCGATGCCGTGATCGATATGGTTGTTGCAAACTACAACAGCGATGACCTGAGCGTGCGGCTTGGTCGTGGTGATGGCACGTTCGGGTCCGAGATTCGCCTCACCGCTGGCGACGGCCCGGCCAGCGTGGCCCTTGGCGATGTGGATGGGGATGGTCACCTGGACATCGTAGCGACCAACTTCTTCAGCGAAGACGTCAGTGTCTGGCTGGGTCAGGGCGACGGCGCCTTTGGCGCGCAACGTCGATTCAACGCGGTGGATGGCCCCATCGGCCTGGCTTTGGGCGATCTCGATCTTGACTCCACCCTCGACATCGTGGTGACCAACTGGGATTCCAGCACCATCACGGTCCTCTCGGGCGTCGGCGACGGGTCGTTCGAGACTCCCAACAGCTTCGGGACCGGCGGCTCGCCCTGGAGTGTGCTGCTGGGCGATCTCAACGGCGACGGCGCCCTCGACGCCGTCGTCACGAACTTCGCCGATGATACCGCAAGCGTGCTGGTCAATCGGTGCGCATCGGCCCATCCCTGCCCGGCCGACCTCGACGCCGACGGCACCCTCACCATCTTCGACTTCCTCGCCTTCCAGAACCTCTTCGACCTCATGGACCCCCGCGCCGACTTCGACGGCGACGGCGACTTGACCATCTTTGACTTCCTCGCCTTCCAGAACGCCTTCGACGCCGGCTGCTGAACGAATCCCTCCGCGCCACAGAAAACCCACGCCTTCGCGTGGGTTTTCTTCTGTGATTCAAGAACTGCCTCAGGCCGAAGCCAACCCCCGCACCGACGCCTCGCGCCGCCTGAGCCCGCCCTCGCTCTCGCCCTCGATGGCGGCGAAACTCTCACCAAACCGGAACAACCGGAAGCTGTTGAACATCACGAACAGCACCGGCAGGATCTGGTAGAGGCCGGCGACGGTCAGGTTGATGAAGCCCGTCGAGGCGATCACCAGGCCCACGATCACGAAGAGGATCGACGCGATGATGTTCTGGAGAATAATCGCCTTGGTCTTGCGGGCCAGCTCGATGAAGAAGGGGATGCGGCTCAGGTCGTCGTTCATGAGCGCGACGCCCGCGGAGTTGGCCGCGATGTCGGACCCCGACAAACCCATCGCCACGCCCACGTCGGCCTCGGCCAGCGAGGGGCCGTCGTTGATGCCGTCGCCGACCATCATGACGCGGTAGCCGCGGTCGACCAGGTCGCGCACGAGCTGGTACTTCTCTTCCGGCAGGCACTCGGCCTCGATGGCGTCCACGCCCACCGCCACGCCCACGCGCTTGGCCACACTCAGACGATCACCGGTGAAGATCGCGATGTGCCGCGCGCCCAGCTCGCGCAGGCGCTGGAGCACGTTCTTGGTGTTCTTGCGGACGCGGTCTTCGAGGCCCACGACACCCATGTAGCGGCCGTTGCGCATGACGTGGACGCCGCTGATGCCCTCGATCTTGGCTTCGATGGCCTCGATGTCCTTGGCCTGGCCGGGCTTGAGTTCCTTGAGCCAGCTCGACCGGCCCACATGCAGCTCGCCCTGCGCGGTCACCGCGCGCACGCCCTTGCCGTGCAGTTCCTGGAACTCGCTGGGCGTCTCGACGGGCACGCGCGCCTTGTCGGCGGTACGCACGATGGACTGGGCCAGCGGGTGGTTGCTGTTGCGCTCGGCCGTCGCCGCGGCCTTCAGCAGGTCGGCGCCCTCGACGCCCTCGGCGGGCACCAGCTTGGTCACCTCGAAGGTGCCCGTGGTGATGGTGCCGGTCTTGTCCATGATGATGGTGTTGACGCTGGCGGCCGCTTCGAGGAACACCGTGCTCTTCACGAGAATGCCCAGCCGGGCCGCGGCGCCGAAGGCCGCGACCATCGCCGTCGGGCTGGCGAGCAACAGCGCCGCCGGCACGGCCACGACCAGCACGGCCAGGGCCGAGGCGAACGCGTCCTGCTGCGTCTGCGCGTTGTTGGCGCTGAGCATGAACACGATGAACGCGACGCCGATGGCGATGGGCACGAAGAACCGCGCCACCTGCTCGATGATCTGCTGGCGCTGCGTCTTGGTGCTCTCGGCCTCTCGAATGAGCTGGGTGACCTTGCCGATGGTCGTGTCCTCGCCCACCTGGGTGACTTGGAGCTCGATGACGCCCGAGAGGTTGGTCGTGCCGGCGTACACCTCGCTGCCGGCCTGCACCGAGACGGGGATCGCCTCGCCCGTCAGCGACGCCTGGTTGATCTCGCTCTGGCCCTTGACGATGCGGCCGTCCACCGGCAGGTTCTCGCCGGGGCGCACGCGGACGATCTCTCCCAGCTTGACCTCGGTGATCTGGACCTCGGTCTCGCGGCCATCTTCGTCGACGCGTCTAGCCGTGTCGGGCGTGAGGCCCACGAGCGCTTCGATGGCGCGGCGGGCGCCGCTGGCGGTGCGCTCCACGATCTCGTTACTGATGTTCAGGATGAAGGCCAAGAGGCCGGCCTCGAAGTAGCGTTCGAGTGCCAGGGCCCCGCCCACGGCGACGACCACCAGGCAGCGCGAGCCAAACTCGCCGCGCTTGATCTCGCGCCACGCCGGCACGAGCAGCCACGCGCCCAGCACCAGGGCCGCGATGCCCGCGGGCACCGCCGCCACGGGTTCGCTGGCCATGCCCGTCCAGCGGGCGATGACCGAGCAGGCCAGCGCGATGGCCCCGATCAGGAACACCACGATCTTCCATTCGATCTGGGCGTCATGTTGGTCTTCGGACGCCAACTGTGGGGAATCCAAAGGGCTGGTGGGCTCCATCTCGTCGCGTCGGGCGGAGGCGATGGTCGACATGGGCGCGAGTCTCCTGCGAGTGATGGTGGGCAAGGCCGAGGCAGGGGCCACTTTAGGCCCCCATGCATTCCCCGAATCCGCGCACGACGCACCGACCGCGCGGGCGGGGGAGCGGGCTCGTACGGCCCTGCCACCGCCCCGGTTCGCGGCGTATCGTGGCCCATGCGACACGCGGCGGTCCTCGGGAGCGGCCAGATGGGCCTGGTCTGCACGGCCATCCTGGCCTCGGCCTCCCCTCAAACCGGAAGCGGCCCGGAAGCCGACGATGAAGTCGGCCGTATCGCCTTGTGGGGCCACGACTTAGACACCCAGCACCGCCTGGCCCAGGTCCGCCATAGCCCCTTGTTGGAAGGCTTCACCCTGCCCCAGCGTGTGGGCGTGGCCCTGACCGATGCCCAGGCCCTCGAGGGGGCGGGCCTGATCGTGTGCGCCATTCCCGTCCAGCACATCCGTGAGGCCTTTACCCGCCTCAAAGCCCATATCCCGCCGGGCATCGGCGTGGTCAGCACGGCCAAGGGCCTAGAGACCGGCACCCTGCTGAGGCCGACCGAAGTGATCGCCGAAGTGATTGGCGATCACAGGCCGCTGGCCGCTCTGAGCGGCCCAACCATCGCCGCCGAACTGGCCCGCGGCCTGCCGGCCACCATGATCGCCGCCAGCGAAGACCGGGCCTTCGCCCAGAACGTGCAGCGGTGGTTCGCCGCGAGCTACCTGCGGATTTACACGTCCGATGACCTGACCGGCACCGAGCTGGCCGGCGCGATCAAGAACGTCATCGCCATCGCCGCGGGCATCCTCGACGGGCTGCAAGCCGGGTACAACGCCAAGAGTGCCCTGCTGGCGCGCGGCCTGGCCGAGATCGTGCGCTTGGGCGTCGCGATGGGGGCCCAGCCCGAGACCTTCTTCGGCGTCGCGGGCGTGGGCGACCTGGCCACCACCTGCTTCAGCCCGCTGGGCCGCAACCGCGCCTGCGGCGAAGCGCTAGGCAAGGGCCGCACCCTCGAACAGCACATGGCCGGCACGCCCCACGTGGTGGAGGGCGTCGCGACCACGAAAGCGGTGTTCGAGCTGGCGAATCGCCACGGCGTCGAGATGCCCATCTGCGAGGCCGTCCACGCCGTGCTGTTCGACGGGCTCGACCCGGTGGACGCCATCGGCCTGCTCATGAGCCGCCCGCAGAAGCAGGAGCGGTTGGCCTGATTGATCGCTCAAAAAACAACTAGCCCTTCGCGCGAGAGGCTCGTGCTCCGATCCCCCGGAGCGGCCACTACTCGCAACCGATATCGAACCCGTTCTGAAAGCAGATAAAGTCGAAGATGTCCAGCGTGCCGTCGTCGGTGCAGTCGGCCCGTTCATCCCCCGCGTCGAACAGGTTCTGGAACTCGATGAAGTCGAAGATGGTTAGCTGGCTGTCGCCGTCCATGTCCGCGAAGCAGGTGAAGATCCGCACGCCGCCCACGCCGGAAACCTGCGCCTGATACGGTCCCGCGTCGTCGTTCGCAAAGCCCGTATGCACGATGAAGTACGACACGCCCTCGGTCAGTGTGAGGCCCTCGATGCCCGAGTACCCGATGCCCGTGCCCGGCAGCAGGACGCCGAAGTAATCGTCGTTCAGGGCGATCAGCCCGTCGAGCGGCGAGCCGGGGTCGAACGTTCCCTCGTACACCAGCAGGTAGCCGTCCCACTCGAAGCCGAAGTTTTCCTGATCGCTCAAGATGGTGTAGGGCCCGGTCTGGG
>CAYGTM010000063.1:0-9338 GCA_964352795.1 uncultured Phycisphaera sp. | reverse complement strand
GGCCAAGGCGGCCATCGAGTCGATGGTGGCGTTGTGCTTCGGGCATGATGCAAATGTGCATGTGGAGACAGGCGGCGACCTGCCGGCTGCGATGGATGTGGCCAATGCGGGGCGAGTCTTCGTTGTTGTTGGTCGCAACCGCGTCGAGCTTGGGCACTTTGGGTTGCCGACGAAAGAGACGCTCGCGCTGTTCGACTTGCAGCGGCCGGTGATCGTGGCGGAACTCGAGTTGGAGCCGTTGCTTGAGGCCTACCCGCCCACGCCCCGGGTCAGCGTGCTGCCAGCGTTCCCGGGGATCGAGCGGGATTTGTCGGTGGTGGTGCCGAGCGCGACGGCGTGGGCGACTATCGAGTCGACCGTGGAACGGCTCGGGCTCGAGCGTTTGCAGGGTGTCGAGTTCGTAGGCACCTACGCGGGCAAGCAGGTGGGCGAGGGGCGCAAGAGCGTGACGCTGCGGCTTGGCTTCCGCGACGCGGAACGGACGCTTCGGCACGAAGAGGTGGACCCGCAGATGACGCGCGCGATCGAGGCGTTGCGCGAGGCGGTGGGTGCGGAGGTTCGGACATAATCAGTTCGCGACGATGTTCACCAGGCGGCCCGGCACGGCGATGACCTTGCGAATGGTCTTGCCCTCGAGCAGGGGCTTGATCTCGGGGTGCTCGAGCGCGATGGCCTGCAACCGCTCGGCGTCGGCGTCGGCGGGTGCCATGATGCGGGCCTTGACCTTGCCGGCGATCTGCACGGCGATCTCGACTTCGTCATCGACGAGTTGGCTTTCGTCGTAGAGGGGCCATGTGCTGTTATAGAGCGTCGAAACCCGCTGGCCCGCGTGGTCGACGCCGCCCAGGCGTTCGTGCAACTCGTCGGCGGTGTGTGGCGCAAAGGGCGCGAGCATGGCGGCCACGCGGCGGGCTTGCTGTTGGGTGAAGATCGGACCAATGACCGAACCACTGCCAGCCTTGCTCGTCGCCAGATTGACCAGTTCGATCATGGCGGCGATGGCGGTGTTGAAGCTCAGTCGCTCGATATCGCTTTCGACCTTGGCGATGCAGCGGTGCAGTTGCTTCTCGACATCGGCGTGGGCGGTGTCGGCCAAGCGTGTTTCACCGGTTTCCTCGTCGACGACCAGCCGCCACAGGCGTTGCAGGAAACGGTGCAGGCCCATGATGTCGCGGGTGTTCCAGGGTTTGGACGCTTCCAGCGGGCCCATGTACATCTCGTACAGGCGGAAGGTGTCGGCACCGAACTCGGCGATGATGTCGTCGGGGTTCACCACGTTCTTGAGCGTCTTGCTCATCTTGGCGACCACGGGCGTCAGTTTCACGCCCGTGCCCTTCTCGACGTACTGGCCCTCGGCGACCTCTTCGGCGGTGTCATTGGGAGCGAGTGTCTTGTCGGGGCGTTGGAAGCTGAACGCGGTGATCAAGCCCTGGTGGAACAGCTTGCGGAACGGCTCGGGCGAATCGACGTAGCCCAGGTCGTGCAGCACCATGTGCCAGAAGCGGGCGTACAGAAGGTGCAGCACGGCGTGCTCGGAGCCGCCGATGTAGAGGTCGACGCCGCGATCGCCCAGCCAATAGGCTTGAGCTTCCTTCGACACCAGCGCGCCGTCGTTGTGCGGGTCGGCGTAACGCAGGTAGTACCAGCAACTGCCGGCCCAGCCGGGCATGGTGTTGGTTTCGCGGTAGACCACGGTGTCGGGGTCGAGGGCCGAGCAGCCGGCCAGGCCCGCGGTCGTGCGAACCCAATCGTCGGCCTTGGCCAGCAGGGGCTGGGGCGTCTGGCTCTCGGCGGGCTCGTAGTCGGCGATGTCGGGCAGAGCGAGCGGCAAGGCGCTCTCGTCGAGCGGATAGTGATTGCCGTCTTCGGTGAAGACGATGGGGAATGGCTCGCCCCAGTACCGCTGGCGGCTGAAGAGCCAGTCGCGCAGCTTGAAGTTCGTGCGGCGGCGGCCGATGCCGGTTTCGTCGAGCCACACGGTGATTTTTGCCTTGGCCTTGCTCGTGGATACGCCGTCGAGGGAGATGGTCGAGCCTTCTCCGGTTGAACTGGCGACCGTGGCGGTGGAGTTGGCGGCGTAGCCGTTGCCGTCATAGGGCTGGCCCTGGTTCGCATAATACAAACCGCCAGTGAACGTCTCGCGCAACTTCTCGAAGCTCTGACCGAAGAGGCTCTCGATCGTGTCGATCCACTGGGCTCGGACGGCACCGCGCCAGCGTTCGGTGTCGGCCAGGTCGGCCGGATTCGTCCCGACGAGTTCCTTGCGCTCTTCGGGCACGGGTTTCTCGCCACGCCGATTCATGCGCACATGCGTGAGAGCGTGGTCGAAGTCGTTGGGCGTCAGTTCCTTGCTGGTGACATATCCCAGCATGTCGGCCAGGGTCGAGAGCCAGTCTTCGTCGTCGGTCTCGCCCGGGGCGGCGTTGGCGGCGTAGTAGGCCATCGCGGCGATGGCCATCGGGTACACCACGTCGCGGATGGTGAGGCCGAACTTCTCGGCGAACGCGAAGTCCCGCTCGTCGTGCGCGGGCACGGCCATGATGGCACCGTAGCCGTAGCCCATGAGCACATAGTCGGCGACGTACACGGGGATGCGTTCGCCCGTGACGGGATTGATGGCGTGCAAGCCCGTGAACACGCCGGTTTTCACTTTCGCGGCCTGGCGGTCGACGTCGGCGGTATTGCGGGCCTTCTCGGCGTAGGCGCGGAGTTCATCAGCGGGCGTGTCGGGGCGTGGCTGGCGCAAGACGGCGTCGATCACGGGGTGCTCGGGCGCGATCACCATGAATGTGGCACCGAAGATGGTGTCGGGCCGGGTCGTGAACACACGCAGGGCGGGCGGCAGGTCGGCGTCGATGTCGGGATCATCGGTATCGATGTCCAAGGCAAAGTCGACCTCGGCTCCTTCGCTCTTGCCGATCCAGTGGCGCTGCTTGCTGCGGGTGTCCTCGGGCCAGTCGACCGTGTCGAGGCCTTCGAGCAGGCGGTCGGCGTAGGCGGTGATGCGCAGCATCCATTGCTTGAGCGGCTTGCGCAGGACCGGATGGCCGCCCCGCTCGCTGCGGCCGTCGATGACTTCTTCGTTGGCCAGCACGGTGCCGAGCTTTGGGCACCAGTTCACCGTCTGCTCACCCACATAGGCCAGGCGTTGGTCGTCGATGGCGGCGCGTTGCTCGTGGGTGGAGAGTTCGTGCCAGCGGCGTTGCGTCCCGGGCTCGCCGCCGATGGCCATGAGCGTCTTGCTGGTTCGTCCGATATGCACCAGCGAGCCGTCGGCGGCGATGCGCAGGTCGCCGTTCTCTAACTCACCGCGCAGCTCGGCGATGGGGCGGGCCTGCTGTTGCCAGGGGTCAAACCATGAATCGTAGAGCTTCAGGAAGATCCACTGTGTCCAGCGGTAGAACGATTCGTCGATGGTGGCGACCTCGCGCGACCAGTCGTAGGCGAAGCCGAAGCGTTGGAGCTGGCGACGGAATGTATCGATCGTGCCACGGGTGAAGCGGGCGGGGTGCTCGCCGGTGTTGATGGCGTGCTGCTCGGCGGGCAGGCCGAAGGCGTCCCAACCCATGACATGCAGGACGTTATGGCCGGCCATCTTCTTGTAGCGGCCCAGGATATCGGTGGCGGTGTAGCCCTCGGGGTGGCCTACGTGCAGGCCCGCGCCCGAGGGGTAGGGGAACATGTCGAGCACATAGAACTTGGGCTTGGAGGCGTCGAAGCCACGCTCGCCCGGGTTGGGTCGGTGGTGGACGCCCGCGCTGTGCCAGCGTTCTTGCCACTTGGGCTCGATGGTGTTGGCGAGCGCCGCGTTGTAGCGGTGCGCGGGCGTGGTGGAAGTGGGCGGAGCGGTCTCGGTCATGGATGGCCTCGTTGGGCCGTGATGGTAGGGTGGCGGCGGGCGAGAGCGGCCTCGCTAGAAGCGGAACTGGAGCCCCGCGTACAAGCCCTGGTACGAGCCGGCCCACTCGAACTCGTTCACGCCGCTGCCTTCGTTGAGGTTGAAGATGGTGCTGCGATAGCCGATCTGGACGCCGAAATAGTCGACCGGCCGCCATTGGAAGCCCACGCCGATGTCCCAACTGAACGCCTGGGCGTCGAAGGGCCAAGCCCCGAAGTTGGTATACAGATCGACGGTGATGTCTTCGTAGATGTTGAAGGCGGCCTTGAAGCCCGCGTGCGGCTCGAAGAACGTGCGATCGTCGGTAAAGGTGGCCCCGCCGGAATCGAGATTGGAAACCTCGAACTCGAAGTCGTAGACGCGCAGGCCCACCTCGGCATCCAGCCGGAAGCGGACCTTGTGGCCGTCCTCGTCGGGCAGGGCGCTCAGCGGGCGATCGATGATCGTGCGGGCCACGCGAAAATCGAGCTGGGCGTAGGTGTGCGAGACGCTGGACCGCTGGCCTCGCGCAACGAAGACCTGGCCCAGTTGGATATCTTCGTCGGCGGTCGCCACGCGATCGTCGATGTCGTAGAACATGCCGATGGCGTTGACCCGCCAGGGTCCGTTGCGGAGGCTGATGTCGAAGCCCGGGAAGAGCCGGGGGCCGTTCACGTCGAGGTCCGCGAGGTCGACCAGCGAGCCGCGAACGGAGCCGCCCGGCAGGCGGATCTCTCCGGCCGGCCCAATGTAGCGGGCCATAAGTTCGACCTGGAGGTGCCAGTTGGTGGCCCGGCCGTTGGGCTGTTCGGGCTGCCCATCGGCTCCGAGCGGCTCGATATCCTGGAACGGGACGGCCTCGTGGATGAATCGCAGCGGCGGTTGCTCCTGAGCGTGCGCGGGCAAGGCCGCGAGCACGGCGGCCAGGGTCAGCAAGATGGCTCGGAGTTGCCCGTTCACGCCGGCTCCTTGGCGTTGGTGGTTGTATCGTGGCGGTTCGCCCAGGCCGCAGGGTACCATCGACTGGGGCGTCCCGCCGCCGCCGCCGACACAATGCCATGGACAGCCCGCCACCAGACCAGCCCCAGCCCGAATACTCCGGCGACGCCGCCCACGAGGTTGTCCTCGCGCCCGGGGCGAGCGTGCCGGGGGCAGCGTTGCGGTTTCGCCAGAGCCCGGCCTCGGGGCCCGGCGGTCAGAACGTCAACCGGCGGCACACCCGAGCCGAGCTGCGGGTCGGGCTGCTGGACCTCAGGATGCCAACCCGGGCTCGCAAGCGGTTGCGGGAACTGGCCGGCGAGCGGATGACCGCCGACGGCGTGCTGATCCTGGTGTGCGAGCGGACCAGGTCGGCCCGGCGGAACCAGGAAGAATGCCTCGAGCGACTAAAGGAACTCGTCCGCCAGGCCATGGTCGAGCCCAAGCGGCGGATTCCCACGCGGCCATCACGCGGGTCCAACGAGCGGCGGTTGGAGGCCAAGCGACAGACCGGGCAGCGCAAGCGCCGCCGCGGCGGGCCCGACGCCGAGGGATGATCTATCCTCGCATTGTGCTGACCCTGGCGATCGAAGCAACCAACCCCAACGTGCCCACGCCCGGCGTGCTGCTCGCCCGAATCGATGACGGTTCCGGCGCAGCCACCGTGCTGGCCACCCGTGGCCTGCACCAGGAAGGCCGGCATGACGACATGCTGCTGCCGGCGATCGCCGAACTCTTCAAGGAATCAGGCGCTCAACCCGCGGATCTCGATGAGGTACTCGTTTCCATCGGGCCCGGCGGATTCACAGCCACTCGTCTGGCGTGCGTGGCCGCGGCGGTCTTGGCGGAAGTGAGCGGGGCCCGCGTGCTGGCCGTTCCCACGGTCAACGTGGCCATTGAGACCGTGTTGCAAGATCATAATATTATGGGCGGGGTGGTCGTGGCGATGGCCAGCAAGCACGAAACGGCCTATGTTGCAAGGTACGATCATGCCGATCGTAAGTTCTCGGAATCAGGGGCTTCGATCGGTCCCGAGGTGTTCGACGCCTTCGTATTACCGGGCGACATTCTCGTGTTCGAGGGGCATTTGCCAGCACCGATGCTCGAAATTGTGGCCAAACGCGACATCGAGTGCATCCTCATGCGTCTGACAACGGATGGACTTTTGGCGTGCCGAGCGGCTGCCCAGAGCGTGGCGATCGAGTATCTACGCCCGATCTACCCCCGGGAACCGGACGCGGTAACGCAATGGCGCCGCCGATACGGAACGGCTCCTGGGGATGCCTGAACACGATCGGCACGGTACTCGGACCCTGCCGATCAATGGGCCATGCGGTTTATATATGTCACTCGCCCTGGTGCGGGTGTGTTGGTGTGAAGTTGGGCAAGGTGTGCGTCGATAGTCAACTCGGCCGGAAAGTCGTGCGGTCGGGAGAACAACCGTGGCTTCGCAAGAACAACAGCAACCTGACTGGACCGATAAGAAGGTCTTCACCACGGGCGAGGCCGCTTCGGTCTGTCGCGTGAGCCAGCAGACCATCATCCGTTGCTTCGACAACGGGCGGCTGCATGGCTTCCGCGTGCCGGGCTCGAAGTTCCGGCGGATCCCGCGTGACGAGCTGCTGCGTTTCATGCGCGAGAACAACATCCCCACCGACGCGCTCGAAGGATCGCGCCGGCGGGTGCTCATCGTCGATGATGATCCGCAGATCGTGGACCTGCTCAAGGAGATGCTGCGCCGCGACACCCGCTTCGAGCTCGAATCGGCCTCGAACGGGTACGACGCGGGGTTGCTCACCGAGCGCTTCCAGCCCCACCTGATCGTGCTCGATTACATGCTGCCCGACATCAACGGCGATGTTGTCTGCGAACGCATTCGCGAGAATCCCAACACCCAGGACACCAAAATCCTCTTCGTGTCGGGCGTGATCGAGCGCGACCGCATCGACAGGCTGCTTCGGGCCGGGGGCAACGCCTTCCTCAAGAAACCGTTCACCGTCGGCGCGCTGCTCGATGAAATCTCACGTTTGCTGGGCCTGAGCCCGGCCAACCGATAGGCACGAGGCCCTAGACCGCGGCACGGGAGGCCTCGCATGAGCTCATCGGGCAGGACTCGCCCCGACCAGCGCGCCCAGCAGGTGGAGTTGGTGCTCCAGCAGATCGACCATCTGCCCACGCTGTCGCCCATCGCCCAGCGCGTGCTGCGGCTGGGTAGCGCGGCCGAGGCCGACCTGATCGATATTGTCAGAATCATCCAGAGCGATCCCGCGCTCACCGGCCGCGTCCTGTCCATGTGCCAGCGGGCCGAGCACGGGCTGGGTGATCGCGTGACCACCGTCGAGCGCGCGGTCGTGATGCTCGGGTTCGAGGCCGTGCGGGCCGCCATCCTGAGCGTGGCCGTGTACGACGCCATGGCCGGGCATACGGCGCAACTCGAAGATCGGGACGGGGCGGACGGCTTCCGGCACGAGGCCTTCTGGCGGCACTGCGTCTCGACGGCGTGCGCCGCCGACGAGATCGCCCGGGCCCATAAGCACCTGCGCGTCTCGCCCGACGAGGCGTTCGTCTCTGGACTTTTGCACGACCTGGGCAAGCTGGCGCTCGAACTGGTGCTGCCACGCACCTATGGAAAAGTTATGCGGTTGGCCGAAGAACGCGGGCTGTCGGCGGGCGCGGCGGCCCAGCGCGTCATCGGCATCGACCATCACACCGCCGGCAAGCGCCTGGCCGAGCACTGGAACCTGCCGCTGACGATTCAGGACTCGATGTGGCTCTATGGCCAGCCGCCCGAGGGCATGGCCGAGCTGCGCAACAAGGCGCTCGTGGGCGTGGTGAGTGCCGCCCACCGATTGGTCCGCGCCCTGCACCTGGGCTGGAGCGGCGAGTGCGACGCGCTGCCCGACATCGCGCGGACGGCCCAGCAATACGGCCTCAAGGCGGAAAAAATCCACGAGATCGGCGTGGGCTTGCACGAAGCGGTGTCCAGCCGGTGCGCCGACCTGGGGCTCGACGCGCCGCACAGCCCGGTGCTGCTGCTGGATTCGATCTCGCAAGCCAACGCCTGGCTGGGCCGTGCCCACGCAAGGCTTGAAAAACAGGCCGACACCGCTTGGCGCTGCGAGAGCACGCTCAAGGCCATCGCCCGCTTCCACGCCGACCAGGGCAGCGGACGCGGGCTCGTGAGCACGATCGGAGCCGCCGGACGGTCGGCCGCGTCGGCTTTCTCGGCCGGACGCATGGCGGTGCTGATGAAGCAGAACCCCGGTGACCCCTGGCGGCTGAGTTGGCTCTCGCCCGGCGGCGAACTGGTGAACGCGGCCACACTCACCGAGCCCGAGGGGACCGACCGCGTGAGCCGCACGCTGGCGGAACTCTGCCCGAGGCTTGACGCGCCGCTCACGCTCACGCCGCTCGAAGGCTGGCTCTCGAGCACGCTCCAAGAGAAACTCGGCGTGATTGATGCCGTGCGCGTCGTTCCGCTCACCCCGGGACGTATCGAAGACGCGCCGGCGGTATCGCTGCTGCACAACGGTGATGCCGCGCACGAGCACCAGAGCGCCCTCATCGGCGCTTGGGCGGCGGCCGTGGCAGCGGCGGCCCGGCATGATTCGTCACGACGGCTCGGCGAACGCCTGGCCGAGGCCAACCGGGCGCTGAGTGCGGCCCAGGACAGGCTGGCCGAATCCGACGCGATGGTCAGGCTCGGGCAGATGTCCGCGGGGGCCGCCCACGAGATGAACAACCCGCTCACGGTCATCAGCGGGCGGGCCCAGTTGCTGCTCGACGCGGCGGCCGACGAATCGGTGCGCAGCGCAGCGGGGGCGATCGTGGAATCGTCGCACAGGCTCTCGGACCTCATCACGGCGTTACATGTCTTTGCCGATCCACCAACCCCCGAAACCGAGAACGTCCGGCTCGGTGCCCTGCTGCGCGGCGTGGCCCAATCGATACGCGACCGCCTGGGTTCGGGGGCCGACCTGACCACCAACCTCTCGGGCGCGCCGGCGGAGGCGAGGCTCGACGCCGGCCTGGTCGCGCGCATCTTGGCCGAACTGGTCGGCAACGCCGTGGAGACCGGCTCGCCGGTGACCCTGGGCGTGCGCGTGGATCCGCTGGACGACTGCCTGGTGTTCGAGGTCATCGATCGTGGGCCGGGGCTGAGCGATCGGGCCCTGCGGCACGCGTTTGATCCGTTCTTTTCCGAAAAGCCCGCCGGGAGGCAGCCCGGGCTCGGGCTGACACGGGCCCGCCGGTTGTCCGAGTTGCTCCATGGCACGCTGCACCTGGCCAATACCCGGGATGGCGGCGCGGTGGCCACACTTTCTTTGCCCGTTTGGCGTTTGGCTAACCCCATGCCCGCCAAAGACTTGGGCATCAGCCAGCACCCCGAAGCGGTCGGCTGAGGGCGTTTGTCGTGTATTCCGGCTGCACTGGCCTGTCGAACCGGCCGATCGAAGGTTCACGCCGATGGGCCCCCGGATGG
>CAYGTM010000062.1:0-9345 GCA_964352795.1 uncultured Phycisphaera sp. | reverse complement strand
CAACTCGACGCGACGCATCCCGAGGTCCGCCCCCGCTCGCTCGACCGCTCGGCCAGGCGGGATCTGGCCGCCCTGCTCAAACGCAGCGAGTTGGAACTGACCGGCCTGGATCTCTGGCTTCCCCCCGAGCATCTGGCGGGTGGGCCAAGCCTGGAGCGCGCGGGTGATGCGGTGGTGGGGGCCATCGGCCTTGTGCGTGAGTTGGCCGGCCTGCTGCCCGCCATGCCCGTGCTGAGCCTGACCCTGCCCGAAACGCCCGATGCGCACGTCATGGAAGCCATCACCGCCGCCGCCGAGCGGGAGGGCGTGTCGCTGGCCAACCATGCGTGGCCCGCGCCCGAAGCGGGCGACCTGGGCCTCGACCCCGCGCTGGCGATCATGGCCGGGGCCGACCCCGCGCGAGCGGTGGCCAGGTTTGGGGCCCGGCTTGCCAGCGTCCGCCTGAGCGACGCGGGCGTGGCGGGTCGGGTTCCGGTCGATTCGGCGGGTGGCCGCCTGGACGTGGCATCGTTCGCGGCGGCCCTGACCATCTCCGCCCCGGGCGCGCCGGTGATCGTCGACGCACGAATGCTGGTCGATCCTCGAACTGCGGCCGCCGCGGGCCTCGAAGCCTGGAATGATGGCCGAGCCCCATTGCACATGTGAGAACACGCCCATGCGAATCGCCCTTGCCCAGATCGCCCCGGTGCTCCTCGATCGGGAACGAACCATCGAGCGGGCTGTCACGGCCGTCCACGAGGCCGCCAAGAACGGCGCCGAACTGGTCGCGTTCGGCGAGGCGTTCATCCCGGCCTATCCGTTGTGGTTGTGCCGCCAGGACGCGGCCCGGTTTAACCAGCCCGAGGTCAAGGCCGTCCACGCCGCGTATCTCGATCAGGCCGTGTGCATCGAGGCGGGGCACCTCGACCCGATCCGCGATGCGGCCCGGGCCACGCGCGTGCATGTGGTCGTGGGCATCGCCGAACGGCCTTGGGATCGGGGCGGTCACACCATTCATTGCAGCGCGGTGGTGGTCGACGGCGGCGGCACGATCGCCGGCGTGCATCGCAAGCTGATGCCCACCTATGAGGAACGCCTCGCGTGGGGCGCGGGCGACGGCCAAGGCCTGCGCGTCCACCGCGTCGGGCCTTTCACGATGAGCGTCCTGAACTGCTGGGAAAACTGGATGCCGCTGGCCCGCGCCGCGCTGTACGCCCAGGGCGCGAATCTCCACCTCGCCCTGTGGCCGGGCTGCGAGCGGCTGACCGGGGACATCACCCGCTTCATCGCGCTCGAAGGGCGGTGCTATGTCGCCTCGGCCAGCGCCATCATCCGGCCCGAGGACGTTCCGGCCACGGTGCCTCATCGGGATGCTTGGGTGCCTGTGGGCGTCGAGAACGGGGCCTATTACGATGGCGGCTCGTGCGTGGCCGCGCCCGATGGTTCGTGGCTGACGCCCCCGGTTGTGGGCCGAGAGGCACTGCTGTACGCCGACCTCGACCCCGCCGTCGTGCGTGCCGAGCGGCAGAACTTCGACCCCAGCGGGCACTACGCCAGGCCCGACGTGCTGTCGCTGACGGTCGATCGCACGCGCCAGGACGTGCGTTTCCGCGATGATCCTCCGGCCGATCCGAGCGCGACGTAGACTCGCCTCCCGTGCCCCAGCCGCTGCTGTCCATCGTCACGCCCTCGCTCAACCAGGGGCGATACCTCGGCCAATGTTTGGCGTCGGTGGCCGCCGAGATGGACACGCCCATCGCCAGGGAGTATGGCGTCGAGCACGTCGTCATGGACGGCGGTAGCACCGACGAGACGGTCGGGTTGCTGGAGCGCGCCACGCACCTTTCGCACTGGCAGAGCGCCCCCGACGGCGGGCAGAGCGCGGCGATCAACCGAGGCCTGCTCGACCACGCCTCGGGTCGCTATGCCACATGGCTGAACGCCGACGATTGGTACGAGCCAGGCGCGTTGGGCCCGATGCTGGAGCGGTTATCGAGCGATACCGCGCCGGATGTTCTGGTGGGCCGGTGCCGCTTCGTCGAGGGCGATCGCACGATCTTCTCACCCAAGCCGCCCGAGCCCATCGACATGGCCAACCTCCTGCGGTTGCGCACGAAGTGGTTCGCCGGCGAACTGATCGTCCAGCCCGAGGCGTTCTTTCGCCGGAGCCTCTTCAAGCGTGTCGGCGGGCTGAACGAGGCCAACCACTACACGATGGACCACGAGCTGTGGCTCGGGTTGATCGAGGCCGGCGCGGCATTCGAGGCCATCGATCACCCGGTCGCGTGCATGCGCGTCCACGATCAGCAGAAGACCGCCAACAACCGACGCATCGTGGAATCGCTCATCCGCTTCGGTCGGCCGTTTCTTGAACGCCACGAGGGGTCGTTGGGCGAGCGTGGAGTCGTTGCTCAAGTCGAGATTGAGGGATTGGAGCGCAAACTGGCACTCAGCGAGCCCGTGCTGCGCCGCCTGCGCCTGCCTTGGGATGGGATCAAGCCGACTCAAACCGCCGGCAATGTCACGGATGTCGCGCCACGAAAGTTTCATATCGCGCCTCTGCGGGCCGTGCTCTCGGGCGTGCCAAGAGGCGTCGGGCCGCTGCGTCGGAAGTATCGTGTGCTCACGGTCGGCCAAGCCCCGCTCGGCGAGATTCCGCTGCGGTTCATGCAGGCCAGTCAACCACCCCATGACGCGGTGCTACTCTGGAACGCCCTTGGCAAGACCGTCGATCCGCGCGAGACGCTCCGCAGGGCCGTCGATGGGCTGCGCGTTGGCGGTCTTGTGATCGCTTGCGCCGAGGTCGTTTCGTGCGAGCCCGGCTTGAAGCAATACACCGATGGGCTCGCCCAACTGATCGACGAACAACTCAGCCAGGACCACGGCTGGCTCATCGATCTCGCGGCCATGCCGTGGGTGGAGTCGCTCGCTCGCACGACGGCCCGAGATGACGCCATATGGGCCGCCGACCATCCCAATGTGTTTGGCATCGATCTTGATGCGTTCATGCACAGCGCCGGGCTCGAGCGCGTGTCATCCATGACCTACGGCGGCGTGTCGTGGCACGCGCTCACACCCTTCGCGGCCGTCGAGGGCGTGCCCGGACGCGACGCCGACGCATGGGCCTGCGGCGTGTGGCGGAAGCGGTAAGTTTTAGTTGCTGAGGGCTTGGAGCAGCCGCACGCGCTCTTGCATGAGTTTGGTCTGCTCTCTCTGGAGCGGGGCCAGTTCTTGCCGCAACGCGGTGATCCGAGTTCGCAGTTGTTCGGCGTAGGCGCGGCCTTCGGGCGTGTTGGCGATCACGCGGATCTCGAGTTCCAACTGCCGCACCGTTTCCTCGACGTCGATGGCACGCCTAACCACGATGGCCAGCTCACCGTTCAGGCGGTTGAGTTCGGCGCGGATGGCCGATTGCGCATCGTTGCCCGGAGCCGCCTGGGCCACCACGCCCACTCGCCGGGCGGCATGTTGGCCGGGCTGCCCGCCCAGCGCGAGATCGACCTCGACCACGCGAACGCGCGTGGGAGATCGGGCCGGCGGGGCCACCACGACCGAGCGAGCGCGGTCGGTGTCGAGCTTGCTTTGGGTGCTCTCGCCGCGCAGGCGGTCCATGCGCAGCGCCCACGCGCGTCGCAGCACCGGCTCTTGCAGCGGGGCCACCGATCGCAGGTCCTGCCGCCGCCCGAGCTCGACGGCCACCTCGAGCGGTTCGCCATTCCGAAGGAGCGAGATGATCGTTTCTTCCCCGGGCAAGTGCGAGGCGATCGACACGGGTAGGTCGGTCGATCCGGCATCGATGGGCGTGCCCGAGAGCGCGAGCACCACGTCGCCCGCGCGCAGCTTGCCGTGCGCGTCGAAGTCGGCCACCGTGTCGCCAAGCCGCACGCCGCGGGGCGCGGGCGTGCGGTCGTAAGTAATCCCCAGCCCCGCGCGCGGGGCGTTGAAGAACGCCGCGATGGCCGCGAGCTCGAATCGCGCGAGCACCTCGGTCCGGTCGCCCTCGCCTTCGGGGCTCGAGCCGCCGTCGGCCAACCAATCCGCCAATGCCGCTTCCAGCGTGCCCAACGCGGTCTCGGGGTCCATCGAGCGGGCCAACTCGAGCAGCGCCGTGCTCGCGGCGTCGCGGTCGGTCCATTTCTCGCTGGCCAGGCCGGCCACCGCCTCGCGGGCTGCGTCCTGATCGGCGATGGTGCCCGTGAGCGGTTGCGCGAGGCCGCAGGCGGACGCCACAAACATGGCGCACGCCGCGGCGAACTGTCGTTGACGGCGGCCGTTCATGATGCCCAATGGTACGGCGGCTCAGGCCCGGGCGTGCAGCAGCACGTCGGCGGGGTGGTCGGCCAGCCATTGGGCCTTGCGGGCCACCATCCGCAGGAACGGGGAGGGATCTCGCCCGTGGAAGGCCCCGGTGGCGGCGATGGGCACGGCCGCCTCGGCGATCAGCGCCTGGGCCATCAGCCAGGGCAAGGCATCGAGGGCCTGCTGGGCTACCCCGGGCACCCCGATCATTGCCCGACCGCCATGCACCCCGGCCAGGAATGCACCCAGCCGATCGGTATCAGGCGGCGTGGGCCACTGGCGGAAGTCCGCCCCCGAGCCCTGTAATGAAAACTGCAATGCCCCGTTGGCGATATCGAGCATCGCCGGTGCCAGCCCGGCAGACTCATGGTCCAGCACCGCCGCCAGGCTGCCCCCGTCGAAGATCAGGTTGCCCGGGTGCCAGTCTCCATGCACGATCTGGTGGGGACCGTTGGCCAGCGCGTCCCGGGCTCGCGCCGCCGATCGCTCGTACAACGAGCCCAGCCGGGCGGCCAACTCGTCACCACCCGGCGCGTCGAGAGCCTGGGGCAGCCGGGCGAGCGCGCGGCGGATGCGCGCGTCGTCGTGGTACACGCCCGTCAGGGGCTCGCCGATGGAGCGGCCCATCGCGCCCAGGTGGTCGTGCGCGTTGGCCAGCAGGGCGTGATAGCGGCCAAGCGCTTCGCCCGCCAGGCGGGTCTGGCCGGCCGAACGATCGCACTTGCCCCCGCGCATGAAGCCGCAGACTTCGTACACGCGGCCTTCCAGCCGCAGGGCGCTCTTGCCAGTGCGCGTGGGCAGCAGCGGGGCCAGCGGGAAGCCGTGGGCCGCCAGCCGGCGATGGATGGAATGGATGACATGCACGAACTCGGGCCCGTCGCGCCCGGGGGCCAATCGCTTGAGCACCACCGGCCCGCAGAGCGAGCCCAGCAGGATGATCTTGGGCGCCAGCGGCGAGCCGGCGTTGAGCGAAACGGCCTTGAGCACCTGCCCCATCGGGTAATGCACGCGCACATGGTGGACCTCGCCCACGGCAAAGCCCGCCTTGGCCTCGGCCGAGGCCAAAGCTTCGGGATCGAACGGCCCGGTGGAATGATGGTCTGGTGCGCCTTTGTCCACGTTGTCCACGGCGCTACTCGACGTTCTGGACCTGCTCTTTGATCCGGTCGATGGCGGCCTTGGCCTCGATGGCCGCCCGAGAGAGATCCGCATCGGGGCTCTTGCTGGCAATGGTGTTGGCCTCGCGCAGCATCTCCTGGGCGATGAAGTCGAGCTTGCGCCCCACCGGCCCATCCTCACCAATGGCCAGCAGGAACTGTTCGACGTGCCCGCCCAGCCGCGAAATCTCCTCGTTCACGTCGCACCGCTCGGCGTACGCCGCCACCTCGCGCACGATATCCACCGGTTCGGCCTCGGGCAGCAACTGCTCGATGCGGGCTTTGAGCCGGGCCTCGTACAACTTGCTCACCTCGGGCGCTTTGCCCTGGACGATTTCGAGGCTGCTCGACACCACGCCGCAAAGCTGCGCGAGTTCGGCGTGGAGCGCCTGCCCCTCACGGGCGCGCATCTCGACGAGTTTCTGGCAAGCCTGGGGCAGCAACCCGTGGAATGCCTCGCGGGCCGCCGCCAGCCTGGCGTCCAAGGGCTCCGCACGTAGCACGCCCGGAAGCAAGAGCAGCCCAGCCAGGTCGAGCGAGGGCTTCACAAACTCGCTGGGCCTCTCGCCGAGTTTGAGCGATGCGGCATGGACGGCCTGGAGGTACGACTCGAGCACGCCTTGGTTGATCGCGCCGGCTTGGCTCGCGGGCGAGCCCTCGGCAGAACAACGCACCGTGACACTCCCGCGTTGGAGCAACCCGCGGAGCGCCTCTTCCAAGCCGCCTTCGAGGGGCGCGAACTCGTCGGGCAGGCGGACCTGGGCCTTGAGGTAGCGATGGTTGACCGAGCGCACCTCGAGGCTGTAGGTCACGCCGCCGCGCTCGAGGCGGGCGTCGCCGAAGCCGGTCATGCTACGGATCATGCCCACCCCCGCGAGCCACCAGAGATCACTGGCCGGGCTCCGGTTCCGGCTCGCCAGCCGGTTCGCTCGCTGGCGTTTCCATCGGTGTGTCGCTGGGCGATTCGGCTGGCGCCTCCGCAGGCTGTTCAGTGGGCGAGCTCGTCACCTCGGTCTCGGCTGGTGTTTGCTCACTGGTTGGGGCCGCGACAGGAGTGGCTGGCAAGGTCGCGGGCGGACGGCTGGAATACACCAGCACGATGGCCGTCAGGATGAACACCACGAAGGTGCCGATAGTCATGAGGGTCAGGGCGTCGCCGGTCTTGGCACCGAAGGCCGTCTGCCCAGACCCGCCGCTTGACGCCCCGAAGGCCCCGCTCAGCCCGCCGCCCGAAGGCCGCTGGATCAGGATAATCAGGATCAGGATCACCGCCACGGCGATGAACAGCAGCATCATCAGGTTGGACAGCACCGGGTTCAACGCGAGCAACAGGGGCATGCAATCCTCCAAAACCCGAACAGGCCCATCAATGCCAGTGGGGCCAAGAGTCTAGGGTCACCAACGAGGCCCCGGCGCAAGCCTTGGCTCTTCGCTGGGATTCCAATCAAATAGAGCCCAGGCTTGCGCCGGGGCCAAGTTCGGGGTCACGCCCGCTGGGGCTCGCCGGCCCCAGATCCAAGAGCAACCACGCTAGGCCGCCCAACGCTGTGGTGGCTGAAGCCCAACTCGGCCATCTGGTCACGCTTGTAGAGGTTCCGGCCGTCGAAGATGGTCTTCTCGGCCAGTCGGCGGCCCATCCTGGCGAAGTCGGGAGTCTTGAACTCGTCCCAGTCGGTAGAGACAACCACACCGTCGCAGCCTTCCAGGCAGTCGTACATGTCGCCCACGATCTCGACGGGCACGCCCATCTCGTCGAGGGACTGCTTGCCGGTCTTGTCGGCCACCGAGTCGTAGGCTCGGATGGTCGCGCCGTGCTGGTGGGCCCGCTCCATGAGCGTCAGGGCGGGGGCCTCGCGCACGTCGTCGGTGTTGGGCGTGATAGCGCTGCCCCAAAATGCCAGCGTCTTGCCCGCCAGGGTTCCACCGTAATGCGCCAGAATCTTGTCGAAGAACAGCCGCCGCTGGCGTTGGTTCACGTCGTGGACGGCCTTGGACAGTTGCGTGTCGAAGCCCGCCTGGTCGCCCATGCCGATGACCGCCAGCGTGTCCTTGGGAAAGCAGCTCCCCCCGTAGCCCAAGCCCGGATAGAGGAACTTATGGCCGATGCGGCTGTCGCTGCACATGCCCTCGCGGACGCGGTTGATGTTGGCCCCGAACTTCTCGCATAGGGTGGCCATCTCGTTGATGAAGCTGATCTTGGTGGCCAGGAAGTTGTTGCTGGCGTACTTGACCATCTCCGCCGACAGGATGTCCATGATGAAGATCGGGTGCCCGTTGCGGGTAAACGGCTCGTAGACCTCGCGGAAGCGCCTGGTGGTCAGGTCGTCGGGGTCGTCGGGATGCTCCACGCCGCACACCACCCGGTCGGGCTTGTTGAAGTCGATGATGGCGTCGCCTTCCTTCAGGAACTCGGGGTTGTCGCCCACGGTGAAGGGCAGGTCGCCAACGGTCTTGCGGATGCGGTCTCGCACGGCCAGGGTCGTACCCACGGGCACGGTGCTCTTGACGACGATGGTCTTGGGCGTCTGGCCCTTGCCCAATCGCTTGATGACCGCGGCGATGTCGTCGGCGGCCTGCATGACGTACTTCAGGTCGGCCTTGCCGTCGGCCCCGCTTGGGGTGCCCACGCAGATGAAGATCATCTCGGCGTCCTCGTACGCCAGGGCCTTGTCCAGCGTGGCCACGAGTCGGCCGGCCTTGAGATTGCGCTGCATGAGCTCGGTCAGGCCCGGCTCGTAGATGGGGCACTCGCCGCGGTTGATCTGGTCGACCTTGTCCTGAACGATGTCGAGGCAGACCACGTCGTTGCCGGTGTTGGCAAAGCACACCCCGGTCACCAGCCCAACATACCCCGTGCCCACCATCGTCAGCTTCATGCCGCTCTCCGTTGCGATGCGTTTTCAGTGCCCGGGCCCAGTCTAGGCCCCTGCGGTTTCACCCAAATCCGTTGGCCCGGACCCCACCAGCCGCTACACTGGCCGATGGCCGATAAAACCCCCGCGAAATCCAAGTCCAAGACCGCTCGAGCCGACCATCGAGCCCCAAAGCGAACGGCCCGGCGGAAGCCCAAGACAGCCCCCAAGCTGACGGCCGCCACCGCCGATCGCCACCAGCTCTACACCGCCGCCGTCCAGAACGTCGAGAGCGAGATCGACTTCGTCGACAAGACCTATGCCAGCCTGCGAGGGGCCAAGGCCGTCCACCTGCGCGAGGACTTCTGCGGCACGGCCCAGACCAGCGCCGAATGGGTCCGCCGCCGGGTAACCAACCGGGCCTTGGGCCTCGACCTCGACGAGCCCACCCTCCAGTGGGGCCGAGACAACGTGCTGAGCCACCTCACCGACGAGCAGCGCGAGCGGCTGACCCTCAAGAACCGCGACGTGCGCCACCCCGGCAAAAAGGGCCGGGACATGGACATCATCCTGGCGATGAACTTCAGCTACAACGCGTTGATGGTCCGGGCCGACATGCTGGCGTACATGAAGGCCGTGCGCAAGAGCCTCGCGCCTGGCGGCATCTTCGTGATGGACTGCTACGGCGGGTACGAGAGCCTGATGGAACAGGAAGAACGCCGCAACTGCAAGGGCTTCACCTACGTCTGGGAGCAGGTGAAATACAACCCCATCGACGCCACGCTCGACACGGCCATCCACTTCGAGTTCAAGGATGGCACCGAGATGCGCAACGCCTTCACCTACCACTGGCGCCTGTGGAACATGGCCGAGCTGCGCGACCTGCTGGCCGAGGCCGGCTTCGCCAAGGTCACCGTCTATTGGGAAGGCGACGACGGCAAGGGCGGCGGCGATGGTGACTTCAAGCCCACCACCCAAGGCGACGCCGACGCCTCGTGGATCGCCTACATCGTCAGCGAGGCATGATCGCAGCCTGATCGCAGCCTTCGGGCATACCC
>CAYGTM010000061.1:0-9346 GCA_964352795.1 uncultured Phycisphaera sp. | reverse complement strand
GCGTTCGTGTTCGCGGTGTTCGGCGATCGCACGGGCGGGACCGACCTTGGCATCAACGTGCTGGCCGACGCCGTACGCGACGTGAACCTCGTCGAGCCCGACCTGGTGCTGACCGTGGGCGACCTGATCGACGGCTACAACCAAACCGATCAGTGGATGACCGAGATGCGCGAGTACAAGACGGTCATGGGCGAGTTGCTCTGTCCCTGGTTCCCCGTCGCGGGCAACCATGACGTGTACTGGAGGGGTGACAACAAGCCCGAGGGCGAGCACGAGAAGAGCTACGAGATGCACTTCGGCCCGCTGTGGTACAGCTTCAGCCACAAGAACTCCAACTTCATCGTCCTCTACACCGATGAGGGAGACCCGGCCACCGGCGAGAAGAACTTTCGCCGCCCCGAGAGCCAGAACATGAGCGAGGAGCAGAAGAACTTCCTGGCTCAGGCCCTCGAACGCGGCAAGGACGCCACCCACCAGTTCGTGTTCGTCCACCATCCACGCTGGCTGGGCAACAACTACGGCAGCGACTGGAACGACAACGTGCATCCCATGCTGGCCAAGGCCGGCAACGTGCGGGCCGTCTTCGCGGGCCACATCCACCGGATGCGCCATGACTTCGGCCCACAGGGTGACGACGGCATCGAGTACGTCACGCTGGCCACCGTCGGCGGCGGCCAGAACCACCAGGTGCCCCAGGCCGGCTGGCTGCACCAGTACCACCTGGTCACCGTCCGGCCCCAGCAGATCGCCCTCACGGCCTACCCCGTGGGTGCCGCCATGAACGTCCGCGAGATCACCGGCGAAATGGCCGACAGCCTGGCCCGCCAGGCCCGCCGCGGTGTCGAGGTCGACGGCACGGTCGCCTTCGGTGCCAATGGCGCCGCTCGGGGCGAGGTCGCGCTGACCATAGAGAACACCACCGACCAACCGCTCGACCTGGCCGTCACCCCCGCCACGCGAGACAACCGCTGGCTCGTGCGGCCCGATCACGTCCACGCGGTGCTCAAGCCCGGCGAGAAGAAGGAGGTCGCGTTCCTCGTGGGGCGGCCCGCCGAGTCGGCCGACGATTTTCTCGACCGCCTGAGCTTCGCCGTCGAGGCGGATTATCTTGGCACCACCGCCCGGTACGCCCTGCCGACGCAGGAAGTCGAGATGCCGGTCGACTTCACAAGCCTCATGGGCGATCGCCCGAGCGACATCAACATGGCCCTTGACTTCGACGGCGTGGACGATGCCATCATCGTGCCCAGCGGTGTCGCCAGCTTCGAGCAGGGTCCATTCACCGTCGAGTGCTGGTTCAACGCTCGGAACTTCGAGGGCCGCCGGGGGCTGCTGACCAAGACGCAGGGCAGCGAGTACGGCTTCTTCGTGAGCAACGGCACGCTGGGCTTCTCGAACCACCTTGGTGGCGAGTACCGCAACAACCGCGTCGAGGGTGAACTCGAGACCAACGCATGGCACCACGTCGCGGCGGTCTATGACGGCAACGCGACACGCGTCTATCTCAACGGCCAGATCGTCTCCAACGAGGGCGTCGATCCTTCCTGGGAACGCAGGACCAACACCCTACCGCTCATCATCGGCGGCGACCCCGACGGCTCGGGCAACCCCATGAGCTTCTTCGAGGGCCAGATCGACGAGGTACGCCTGTCGAGCAGTGCCCGATATCGCGGCGAGCAGTTCAGCCCCGAGCGCCGCCTGAAGGCCGACGGCGACACGGTGGCCCTCTACACCTTCGACCGCGCGATGGGCCCCTACGTCCTGGACGCCTCGGGCCACGGCCACCATGCCCGCCGGATGGGCTCGCCCAAGGCCGTCGACGTGAACTGAGACGCGGGGGCTTGGGGCCATATCACGGGGACATCCCCGGAGCCGTCCCTGGGAATAAGGCAGGCCGTCCCAGGCTCCGTACAATGTGAACATGGCCCAAGTCCTGACCGATCCCAAGGCCCGCCTGGCCCTCGTCCGCGAGTTGCTCGAGGATGTCAGCCGCGCCGAAGAGCCCGGGCAGATCCAGCTCGCCTTCCGTCGCATGTGGCAGCTCTATCCCGTGGACCTGTACGTCTCGGCCTCCACCCGAGGGCTGGGCAAGGGCGAGTATAAGATCACTCGGGTGATCGACACCCAAGAGGTGGCCACCGCTCAGGACGACGGCACGGAGGTTTACGCCCGATTCGATCCGTGGAAGAACTGGAACACCCTGCCGGTACAGACAGGCGGCGTGCTAGGCGAGATCATGCGGTCGGGTGAACCGGGGCTGCTCAGGCTCGACGGCGTGAAGGACGACCCCGCCCTGGGTGACGCCGCCGCCGACATGCGGGCCGTGCTGGCGACCCCGATCTTCGATCGTGGCCGCCCTCTCAACTGGGCCTTCCAGTTCTTGCGGGACGGCGACGCCCTGGGCGACGAAGCCCTCGAACTGTTCGTGATGGTGGCCAACCTGAGCGGGACGGCCACGCGCAATCTGGTGGCGGTCCGCGAGGCCGAGCAGGCGACCAATCGGCTGCGCGGCCAGTTCGAGGAGGTCGCCCGTGTACAGCAATCGCTGCTGCCGCGCACGCTGCCGGACATCCCGGGCCTCTCCCTGGCGACGAGTTACCTGACCAGCGACCAAGCGGGCGGCGACTACTACGACTTCTTCCCCTTCGAGGATGGGCGTTGGGGCATCCTGATTGCCGACGTGTCGGGCCACGGTGCCGCCGCCGCGACGGTCATGGCCATGCTGCACGCCATTTTGCACGCCTACGAAGGCAGCGGCATCCACCCGCACCTTGTGCTCGAACACGCCAACAGCCGCCTCGTGGCCGCCGGGCTCGAGGGCGCGTTCATCACGGCCTTTTTGGGCATTTACGACCCCTCCACGGGCGAGTTCCAGTTCAGCAGGGCCGGACACAACCCCCCACGCTGGAAGCGCGGCGCCACGGGCGAGGTGCTCTCGATCGAGGATGCCGGCAGCCTGCCATTGGGCGTGTTCGAGCCGCTGAGCGCGACGAGCGCGTCGATCAAACTCGAACCGGGCGACACCATCGTGCTCTACACCGACGGCATCACCGAGTCCTTCAACGACAAGCGCGACATGTTCGGCGTGAGCGGGCTCGACGCGGCCCTCGAGGCGTGCTCGGGTCAGCCGGCCTGCGTGGTCGATTCGGTCCATGGCGCGCTCTACGAGCACACGCATTCCCGCACCCGCGAGGACGACCAGACCATCGTGGCCCTTCGCTACGCGCCGCCGCCAAAGGTCCAGACGCCAACCTTCACCACGGCGGCCGGCGTGCTGGCATGAGCCGGCAGACCAACGACTGGTTCGAGCGTTCCCCCTTCGGCCCGCCCGATGAGGATGGCCAATCCTCGACCGAGAAAGGCCTGCGTTTCCGATGCACCATGTGCGGCAACTGCTGCACCGGAGCGCCCGGCACCGTGATGCTCGACGCGAGCGCGCGTACCGCATTGGCAAAACTATTGCAACTGAGCGAGCCCGACTTCGTCGAGCAGTACACCAAACCCATCGATGGTGGCATCTCGCTGGGCGAACGCCTGACCGCCTTCGGCTGGGACTGCGTGTTCCTCGACCGAACCACCGTGCCGGGCAAGGCCGTGTGTGGCGTGTACGAGTCTCGCCCGATCCAGTGCCGCACCTGGCCCTTCTGGAAGCGCAATCTGGTCGAGGAGCGGGCCTGGGACCGCGCGAGCGTCACCTGCCCCGGCATGAACACCGGCCCGCTGACGCCCGCCCGCACCGTGCGGCTAACGCGCGACGCGAGCCCGATCTGATGCCCGAGTTCGACTCGGAGGATCTTGCCCAGGCCCGCGCATGGCTCGAAGCCGCGCGGCGGCCGGACATCGGCCACCGGCTCGAAGCGGTCTACGCCATGATCGCCGACCAGGTAGCCGCCCGCGCCCCGGTGTGCGTGGCTTCGGGCAAGTGCTGCAACTTCGAGTCCTATGGCCATCGGCTCTATGTCACGGGGCTCGAAGCCGCCTGGTGCGTGGCCCAACTGACACCCGAGCACCCGAGCCTCTCGCCAGCCACGGTGGCCGATGCCCTTTCGCGAGGTGGCTGCCCCTTCCAGATCGGCACGCTCTGCGGCACGCACACGATCAAGCCGGTTGGCTGCCGGACGTACTACTGCGACCCCACGGCCCAGCAATGGCAGGAAGGCCTGACCGAGCGGGCCCACGGCATGGTGAAGTCGTTGCACGCAACCGCGGGCGTGCCGTATCGGTACATGGAGTGGCGGGCGATGTTGGCATTGCTCGCGCGAGTTACTTCAACTGAGGCTGAGACTCAATCACGAACGTGACCGGCCCATCGTTGCACAGCCGAACGTGCATCTCCGCACCGAAAACCCCGGCCTCCACGCCAATGCCTTTCTCCGCGATTTTCTCCACGAATCTTTGGAATGCTTCCCGCGCTGCATCCGGCGGCATGGCCGCGTCGAATGAGGGCCGTCGGCCGGTGCCGATGTCACATCCGACGGTGAAGTTCGGCACCAGGAGAACCTTCGCGTGGGGAACTTCCAGCACGGAAAGGTTCATTTTTCCCTCGACATCGGGGAAGATGCGGAGTTGGACAAGTTTCTTCGCCATCCATTCCAAGGTGGCACCGGTATCTCCCTGTTGCAGGCCAACCATGGCCACTAGGCCCGGGCCAATCTGGCCGCTAACATCGCCCTCTCGCGGGAGCGTGACGCTGGCTTCGGCAACACGTTGGACGACAACTCGCATCTCCTGGCTCCATCTTTTGATGTTCCGAGGCGGGCATGGATACTGAGACTGTCATTGTTGGCGGCGGGCTGGCCGGGCTGAACTGCGCGCGAAAGTTGCACACGGCCGGTCGTCCGTTCGTGTTGCTCGAAGCGAGCGATCACCTGGGCGGGCGCGTCCGCACCGACACCGTCTCGACGCCGGATGGAGACTATCTCGTCGATCGGGGTTTCCAGGTCTTGCTCACGGCGTATCCCAACGCCGCCGAGGCGTTCGAGTATGACACGCTCGACCTCAGGTGCTTCTATCCTGGCGCGATGGTGTTCTACGACGGCAAGTTCCATCGGGTGGCCGATCCACGCCGTCGTCCGGGCGATGCCATCCGCGGCTTTCGCACACCCATCGCCACCACGCGCGACAAGGTGCGCCTGGCCGAGATGTCTTTGCGCGTCCTGAGTGGCTCGGTCGATCAGATCTGGGCCCGCCCCGACAAGCCCGCCATCGACGCCCTGCGTGACGCGGGCTTTGCCGACACCACCATCGATCGGTTCTTCCGCCCGTTCTTCGGCGGGGTGTTCTTCGACCCCGAGTTGGCGACCTCGAGCCGGATGCTGGAGTTCACGTTCCGAATGTTCGCCCAGGGTCGCGCGTGCGTGCCCGCTCGAGGGATGGCCGCCCTGCCCTCGCAACTGGCCGACCGGCTGCCTCAAGATGCCCTGCGCACGAACGCTCGCGTCGAGCGCCTCGAACGCGCCGGTGACGGCTGGACGGCGCACGCCGGTGGCGGTTCGGTCACGGCCCGCGCGGTGGTCGTCGCCGTCGATGGTGACGCGGCCGCCGCGCTCGTGTCGCCCCACGCGAACAACACCACGCCGCCGGTGCGATGGCGTTCGACGGCCACCATCGCCTACGCCTGCGACCAATCGCCCACCGATGAAGCCATCCTCGTGCTCGACGGGCAGAGCGAGGGCCCGGTGAACCACCTGGCCGCCATGAGCGCCGCCGCGCCGGGCTATGCCCCACCGGGCAAGCACCTCGTGTACGCCAACATCATCGATCCCGCAGTCCTGGCCAGCGCGACCGACGATCGGGCGCTCGACGAGGCCTGCCGCCCCCAACTCCGCCGCTGGTTTGGCCAACAGGCCGATGGCTGGCGGCCCATCCGCGTCGATCGCATCGATCGGGCCCTGCCCGACCAGCGACCGGATTGGTTGAACCCGCCCGAGCGACCCGTGGAACTGGCTGACGGCCTGTTCGCCTGCGGCGACTGGCTCGACAACGCCTCGATCGACGGCGCTCTGGCCAGCGGGAAGCGCTGCGCCCAGGCCGTGCTCGGCCACGTCTCGGGGTGACGCGGGCCATACGCTGGGCCAAGGAGTCGCCCATGCGTGCCATGCTTGTTTGCCTTGCTTTCCATTGTGCCGCGTACGTCTCAATGGCCCAAACGGTCATCGAGTTTCCTCAAGACGCCCCATCCCTGGTCATCCGCGAAGTGCTGGCCATCGAGGGCCTGTCACTAGGCGGACGAAGCCTGATGGTCACCGATCCCATCGAGGCGAGCATCGTTCGCGGCACATGGCGTACTCCCGCAGAGGGTGGCATCGCGACCAGCAGCGACGGGCGCACCGCGACGTGGAAGCCGTTGACCGCCAACGACGAGGGTGTGTTTGCTGATCGAACGCTCGCTGGCGGCTACGCCCACGTTCTCGTCCGCTCGCCAACGCGCCGCATCGTGATGCTCCATGCTCGCGGCCACCGGCATGTGATCGTCAACGGCCAGCGCCGGGGTGGGGACGTGTACAACCTTGGCATCACGACATTGCCCATCGAGTTGATCGAGGGCGACAACGAGTTGCTGTTCAAGGGCGGCCGGGGCCAACTGCGCATCGAGTTGCGTGAGCCTGAGGCCGAACTCCTGTGGCTCGACGCGGACTATACGATGCCCCATGTGTTCCCGGGCGATGCTGAGAAGTTCGTCTTCGCAGCACCAGTGGCCAACGCGACGACGGGCCAGCTCCTACGGGTCGTTGGCGAGTCTCGCAAGAAGGACTCGCCCTCGTTCGTGATCTTCGAGAGCGGGCTAGGAGGCATCGCGCCGCTGGGGGTGCGCAAGGTTGCCATTCTCGCCGAGACGCCCGCCGAGGTCGAGGGCGATTCGTTCGTCGTCCCGGCCGTCGCGACGAGCCTTTTGGATGATACGGTGTCGCTCGTGCGCGATTTCACGCTAATGGTCCGCCAGCCGGGCCAGAAGCACGACCGGACGTTCTTGAGCGACATCGATGGCAGCGTGCAGTATTACGCCGTCACGCCGCCGCCCGATGGCGTCCGGCCGGAGGCGCTCATCCTTACTTTGCACGGTGCGAGCGTGGAAGCCCGAAACCAGGCCAGTGCATACGACCAGAAAGACTGGGCCGTCATCGTGGCCCCAACCAACCGCCGGCCCTTTGGCTTCGATTGGGAAGACTGGGGCCGCATCGATGCCATGGAAGTGCTTGATGAGGCCAGGGCTCGCTACGGACACACCAAGCCCGAGCGTACCTACCTCACCGGCCACTCCATGGGCGGCCACGGCACATGGCAACTCGGCGCCCACTTCGGGCCCAGGTTCGCAGCCATCGGCCCAAGCGCCGGCTGGCGAGACTTCTGGAGTTACGGCGGCGCGGGCGACTTCAACGAAGCCGATCCCATCGGCCAGATCCTCTACACCGCCAACAACGCCAGCCGCACGCTGCTGCTCGAGGAGAACTACAAGGACCTGGGCGTCTACATCCTCCACGGCGACGCCGACGATAACGTGCCCGTGAGCCAGGCCCGATTCATGCGCGAGCGGCTGAAAGACCACACCGACCTCGCCTATCACGAGCAGCCCGGGGCGGGGCACTGGTGGGGCAACCAGTGCGTCGATTGGCCGCCGATGATGCGTTTCTTCGAGGAACGCAGCATCGACATGACTCCGACGAGTGAGGCCTTCACCACCATCAACCCGGCCATCAGCAGCGAGGCACGGCTGTTCACGATCCATCGGCAGGCGAAGGCGATGGTGCCCACGAGGGTCGAAATCGTGCGTGATGCCGGCAAGAACACGATCGTGGTGACAACGAACAACGTGCTCGCCCTGGCGATTCAATCCATGGCTTGGAGCGGATTCAAGGTGGTGGAGCAGGCGACGCTCTCGCTCGATGGGCGGACACTTGAGTTTCCGCTGCACCGAGCGGAGACCGGCACGATGCGCTTCGAGCGGGCAAGCATCGAGGGGCCCTGGCAACCGGTGACCCGGTTCGATCCAGCCCTCAAGGGTGCCCACCGCGCCGGCCCCTTCAAGCACGCCTTCAACAACCGCATGGTCTTCGTCTACGCCACCGGCGGCACGCCCGAAGAGAACGCCTGGGCCATGGCGAAAGCCCGCTACGACGCCGACACCTGGCAGTACCGCGCCAACGGCTCGGTCGACGCCGTGCCCGACACCGCCTTCGACCTCGACAATCCCCAGAACGCCGATCGCAACATCATCCTCTACGGCTGCGCCGATTCGCATCATCTGTGGGATGCCTTGCTCGCCGAAGCGCCCATCCGCATCGCGCGCGGCATGGCCGCTGTGGGGGAGCGCACGCTCGAACGCGACGACCTGGCCGCCCACTTCCTGTTTCCAAGGCCCAGCAGCGACACGGCGCTCGTTGGTGTGGTGGCCGGTACCGGCGCCGTCGGTCGCCGATTGGCCGACGAACCCCGCTACTTCATCTCGGGCGTGGGCTACCCCGACTGGATGCTGACAAGCCCAGAGGTGCTCGAGACCGGCCTCGATGGCGTGATCGCCGCGGGCTTCTTCGAGGCCGACTGGTCGATCAGCCCATCGCAGAGCGCTTGGCGATGACACCCCTATCCTCGCACTATGCCTACCTCCACGACTCCTCCTGACCAGCCCGATCCGCCCCCGAGCCTGAGCATCGTCGCGCTCGACGACGACGCCGACTTCCGCGAGTATCTCACCGGCCTGCTCACCGAGGGTGGGCACGAGGTCCGCGCCGTTGCCACACCCTCGGCCCTCTACGACGCCTGCGAATCCCAACTCCCCGAGGTCGTGCTGCTGGATATGAACATGGGCAAGACCCGCGGCGAAGACGTGCTGGCCGAGCTGCGCCGCCGATGGGAACGCCTGTGCGTCATCGTCATCACCGGCCATCCCACGATGGACTCGATGCGACAGACCTTCAAGAAGCAAGTCTTCGATTATGTCACAAAGCCCTTCGAGCCCGCCGAACTCAGGAGAGTCCTGGCCCAGGCCGCCTCGGAGTACTCGCTCGGTGTGCGTCCGCAAGATAAACTCCGCGCCGCCCTGGGCCGGCAAATCCGCCTCGCCCGGTCGGCCCGAGACTGGACGCTCAAGGACCTGAGCGAGGCCTCGAGCATCAGCGTCAGCCAGCTCAGCAGCATCGAACGCGGCGCGCACCTACCGAGCCTCGAAAGCCTGCTCGCCATCGCCCACGCGCTCGAGGCACTGCCCAGCGAGTGGCTGGCGGGGGCGGAGTTTTAGGGAGATCGACAAGAAAGCAAATCTCGTCAATTCAAACCGAGCTGCCAACTCCAGCCCGGATGAACCAGCCCGGATGAATAGGGAAACGAGGATCGCTCCGAACCCCGCCAG
>CAYGTM010000060.1:0-9410 GCA_964352795.1 uncultured Phycisphaera sp. | reverse complement strand
CGAGGTCGTCATACGCGCCGCCCAGGTGCTTGCCTCGCTCTCGGTGCGCGAAGAGGGCGCGCCGCCACCGAGGCGTTCGAGCGAACCGCAGATGCCGCTATTCTCAACCAACGAGCCCCACCCGGCCGTCGATCGCCTCTCGGAGATCAAGCTCGAAACCATCAACCCAATGCAGGCGTTCGACCTCCTCCGCGAACTGCGGGGTATGGTCGAAGACAAGCCGTGAGCATCAAGGCCATCATCTTCGACGTCGACGGCGTCCTCGTCCGCACCGACGCGTTGCACGAATGTTCCTGGCGATCGCTCGCCGAGCGAGAGGGCCTGCCCTTTCCAGATAACCTTCCCGACCAACTCCGAGGCGTCAGCCGCGAGCGATCCCTCGAACTCGTGCTGGGTGACGCCATCGAGCGGTACACGTCCGAGCAGTTGGCGGCGATGATGGAATATAAGAACGCCCTGCTCCTGCACGCCGTCCACGCCATGACCCCGGCCGACACGCTTCCCGGCGTTCGTTTGTTACTGCAAGCCCTCCGCGATGCGGGCCTCAAACTCGCCGCCGCCTCCGCCAGCCGAAACGCCCGCCTCGTTCTTAGCCGTGTCGATCTTACACACCACCTCGACGCCATCATCGACGGCCACGACGCTCCCAAGGCAAAGCCCGATCCGCAATGCTTCCTGCTGGCCGCCGAAAAGATGGATGTACACCCGGCCCACTGTGTTGTGGTGGAGGACGCCCCCGCTGGCGTGGAGGCGGCGATGAACGCGGGCATGGCGGTGGTGGGGGTGGGGCCGGTCGAGCACGACCCGCGCGTCCATCTGAGCAAGGCGTCGCTGGCTGGCGTCCAGGCCACCGACCTCCTTCAACTCGCCGACCGCGCCCGCAAAAGGTAATACCCACCGCCCGCTGTGGCCACGAGCGCCGCCGCGGGCCACAGCGTATCGGCCCCGAAGCGCATCGCCATCAGCGCCCGAGCATGAACGCCGCCACCACTCGCCGGAGCTATGACCAGTGAACCCGCCGGGATGGAGGCTTGGATGCCGGCAGCATATTCATGAGATTCGCACGACCTCACGCGACGGCTGATCTTCATCGACGAAAGCCATTGAATATAGATCGAAAACGAACATGACACGTCTGGGCGGCGAGTGCCTGACCCACAAGACCCCGCACGGCCGTTGGAATACGACAACCTTCGCGGCGTTGGGGATCGACGCGATGCGGTGCTCGACGGTCATGATGACGCTGTTAACGGCGACCTCTTCGAGACATTCGTTGAGCGCGTGCTTGTGCCCGAGTTACGCGAAGTGGACGTGGTCGTGGTGGACAACCTGTGAATCACAACATGGGTGCGACCGCGCGTTGTTCGAGGACGCCGGCACCGAACTTCTGCTTCTGCCGCCGTGCTCGATCAGGTCACGCCACGCAACGCGCGGAAATGCCTTGGACATTGTGGGTACACGCTACAGTTGGGTAGGGATGCTCTAGCGGCGCGTGGCCGCCCTGGCATTCGTCACCAGCGCGATCGCCTGGGCGATCGACGCTTCCAGGTTCTCGTTCACCAGGAAGTGCTCGTACACCCCGCTGGCCCTCGCCGCGGCGATCTCGCGCTTGGCCTCGGCGAAGCGTTTCTGGATGGCGTCCTCGTTCTCGCGCTTGCGAGCGTGCAGGCGTTCGAGCAACTCGTCCTCGCTGGGCGGCAGCACGAACAGCGTGAGGGCCTCGGGCATCTTCGCCTTGATCTGCCGCGCGCCCTCGACGTCGATGTCGCAGATGACCACGCGGCCGCGCCGCAGTTGCTCGTCGACCCACGCTCTGGGCGTGCCGTACAACCGCGTGAACACCTCGGCCCATTCGAGGAACTCGTCGCGGACGATCATGGCCCGGAACTCGGCCTCGTCGACGAAGTGATAATCGACACCTTCCACGTCGGCGTCGGTCTTGGCCCGCGTCGTGGCCGACACGCTGAAGAGCGAGCCCGAGATGGCCCGCTCGACGGCCCGGGCGATGGTTGTCTTGCCCACGCCGCTGGGCCCGCTCATGACCACAAGCAGGCCGTCGTCGGTGTCGGTCGGAAGTCTGTGCTTCTGGGTTCGGTGAGCGTCGGCCATATCGGGGCAGTGTAGCGGTCGGATCGCGGAGTACTCAGGCCCCGCTCTGCCCACCGAGCACTTTGGGTACGCTGATGAACGGCCCGTCCATGGCCGGGGCGATGGCCTCGAGCGCCGCACGCGGCAGTTCGCCGCCGGCTATGTCGGGGGCCAGCGCCGCCTCCAGATCGGCCGCGTGTGACAATGGCTCGACCCCCGAGAGGTCGAGTTCTTGCAAGCCCTTCGCGTGGTCGAGGATCGACGCCAACTCGGCCGCGATGGTGGCCATTTCGCCCTCGGGCACGTCAAGCCGTGCCAGGCGGGCAACCTTGCGGACGTCGATCGTGGGTTGGGGCGTGGGTTGGGATGCTTGGTCTCTCACATCGCAAGCCTACACCAACGCGAGCCTCAGATCATGCCGCCACCACGCAGCACCAGCCGGTCGCGCTCGCTCTGGTCCTCGATCTTCGCCGCTTCGTCCTCGGTCATCCACGGCAGCAGCCGTAAGTGCTCGCGCAGCTTGTCGGGGAAGGGCTTGTCCAGTCGCTCGTGGCGAGGGCGGCTCTTCCAGATGCGGTACATCCAGAGGTACTGCTCGGGGGCTTCGCGGACGGCCGTCTCGAGCGCCCGGCGGTACCGTGCGGTGAGATAGAACACCGGGTCGGGATGCTCGGACCATGCTTCGGGCCCGAAGGTGTCATGGATCGTGAAGCGGTACCGTGTGTCGCCGTCGGTGCTGGGAATGCGGTGGGCGGCCCCGCAGATGATCGTCGCGTCGAACTTCATCGCCAGAAGCCCGATGGACTTGTAGCTGCTCGCCAGGCGACCGAAGTAGGGCACGAACACCCCGCGATCGCCCGCATTCTGGTCGGCCACGAAGGCCGGGCACGCGCCGTTCTCCATGAGTTTGGGGAGCTGGTGCATCGCGCCGAACTTGTCGACCATGATTACGCCCGGCCGGCTGCGCTCGCGGCGGATCCAGTTGTCCAGCGGCTCGAAGTCCATCGGCCGGTACAACGCGTGCATGGGGATGCCCAACAGCGCCGCCGTGGTGGCCAGCACCTCCCAGTTCCCGCAATGCCCGGTCATCAGGATGCAAGGCCGCCCCGAGACGATGGCGTTGAGGCCCTTCTCGACGTTGCGGAACTCGACATGCCCGAGCACACTGTCGGTGTTCATGGTCCGCGGGCTGCGCGCCATCTCGGCGCCAAGCAGGAACAGGTGCTGGTACGACTCGACGGCGAGCTGCTCGACCCGCTCGACGCTGGCCTGCGGGAAGGCCACACGCAGGTGCTGGCGGGCCCGTTCGAGCCGCTTGCGGTTCATGGCCCGGGTGGCGTAGAAGCAACCCGCAGCCCGGATGCCGTTCTTGGCCATGGACCATGGCGGTACGGCCAGGGCTCCCACGCCAATGCGAACGCCCGCCATTCCGCCGATCACGACGGGGGCGGGCAGGCCTCGATTGGGCAGATCCTTCTTATGCGGCACGGCGGGTTATAGCGCGCCCGACGGGCCGCGTGATGCTCGTTAGCGGATGTCGCCGTAGGGCTTGCCCACGAGCGTGTAAAAGCGGTTCTGGTTCAGCACGGGAATGCCCGCCGACACGGCGCTGTCGAACAGCCCGTCGTACCGCTCCACGCGGGTCAGGGCCTCTTGATACTGCACGATCTCGGCCTCGGTCGCGGTGATGTCCGGCTCGGGCGGCAGTGTGGGCCGCGTGCCCAGCACAAGGAAGTCGACATCGCCCGAGAGCGTCTCGACGACCCGGCCGTTCCAACTGCGGATGGAAGCCTCGATGGCGCGGGCCTCGCCGAAGCTCTCGGCACCGTCGCCGTCGGCGTCGAAGAAGCCGTACACCACGAACTTGTAGACCTTGTTGGGGTCGTACACCGCGTTGGCCACCACGTCGTTCTTGAGAATCGGGCGGCCCGCGACCGACCCGTTGATGCGGGCGATCGAGCGGTCGTCCAGCACGCTGATGATCTCGAGGTTGGCCTTGCCCGGAGGGTACTGCCCTGCGGCGTTTGGCGTGATGTCGCCCGCGTCGTTGTAGACGGCAAAGGTCATGCCCAAGGTCACCTTGTCCCGGCGGCCCAGGTTGAGGGTCACCTGGCGGTCACGCTGGTTGATGTCCACGATCACGCCGTCGACCAGCGATTCTTCCGGCTGGGGGCGGATGCCCGTCGTGCGGCCGGACCCGCGAAGCTCGCGGACCTGGTCCTCGGCCGTTCGCAGGTCGGTGCGGGCCTGGTCGAGTTGGCTGCCCAGGATCGACACGCGGTCGTCGGCCCGGGTGCGGATGTCCGACACGCGGCTGTCCATGCTCAGGCGGGCCTGGCCGTAGTCGGTCCGCAGGCTCTCGACCTCGTCACGGTAGCCGGCCACTTCGCCACTCAGGCGGCTGATGGTCTCGCGGAAGCCGGACTCGATCGACGCCACGCGGGCCGTCTCGTTGGCGGCATTCTCTTGGGCACGGGTCGCGGCGGCCTGGGCTTGGGCCAAGCGGGCCGTCAAGTCTTCGCTCTGGCGGATCGAGTCGCGGGCCACTTGGAACAGCGAAGCACTCTGGGCACCGGGAATGGTGTCAAGTTTCTGGTTGAACTGGGTCAACGTATCGGCCTGGGTTCCGGTCACCCGGCCCATGATGTTCCGGCGGCTGTCCACCAGATACCCCACCAGACTCTTCCGCTCGCTCGCGGCGGCCTGCACCAACTGGCGCACCTCGTCGCGAGAGCGTTCATCGGAACGGATGAACTCGTCCATCCCCGTCTGCAAGGTGGTCACCTCTCGCTTGGCCGCCTCGGCCTGGAAGTAGAACACCACCGTAAGCACGAAGAGCACGACCACGAGGATGCTCGAAATCGCGGCGAAAATCGCCATGCCGCCACCACGTCCGGCCATCGGGGGGCCCCTTTCCGCTACTACATGCCAAAGGACTGAAGATCAATCCGAACCAAAGCCGACTACCAGCCGGACAACCCAACTGGTGAAGACCATATGCAGGTCTCATACGCCCGTCCGGGCCTTGCTGTTGCCCGAACCGGAATCCCAAACGATGGCCAGCATAGCCCCGGGCCGGAAGAAAGTTCTCTCGGGGCCCGTGAGTCGCCCGCCCGCGAAACGCTTGGTTGGGATATCGCGTACGCTTGTGTCGGCTCCCAGCCCGTCGGCTCGGGCCGCGCTCGTCTCAGGGAGATAGAAAACATGCCTTCGCCTACGGGTTCGGTGATCCGCCTCATGCTGGCGGCTGGTGTTCTGGTGACCCCCTCGGCCTTTGCTCAAGACAGTTGGTTCGTCGAGGACGTGCCCGACTTCGACCAGCGGCGAGCGGCGGGCAGCGGCGTTGTGAGCCTGCCGGCCAATGGCGGGATGTACTGCGTCCCCACGGCCACCACCAACTGGTTTGCCTACCTGGCCAATCGCGGCACGCCACAGTCCGGAACGCTCGCTGGCCCGCGAGATTGGCAGGACCAGGCCAACTACAACCGCGTGGGCGACACCCTCGCCATCATGGGCGCGCTGATGTCCACCGACCCCCAGGACGGCACCGGCGGCCGCGGGCAGAACGACGGCGCGAGGATCTACAACTTCTTGTATTGCGGCAGCGACTTCGTCTTCGTTGACAAGTGGGCCCTGGGCAAGAACGGGCAGAGGCACGCCCCAAGCCCCGAAGACTTCTTCATCTACCACACCCTGGGCGGGCATATCCAGACCAGCTACGGCTTCTACTCCGGCAGCCCGCTCACGCGCGACGGCGGGCACGCCCTGACGGCCATCGGTGTGTGGGATCTCACCAGCGGCGCGTACCCCGTGTTCCAATTCAGAGATCCATGGACACGCGACGACGACAGCCGGTTGACCCAATCCCAATTCCGGGTTTCCCTGGCCGCCATGATCAGCCGGACCGGGAACTTCCGGGCCAGTTCCAGCAGCGACTCGAAGAACCTGACGCTCTGGCGTCTGGACACCACGGAAACCACCGGCAACTACCTGGACAGCATGTTCATCATCGCGCCCGCCCTGGGCGTCTTCGGCCTGGGCATCGAGAGCGGGGAGATCGAGGTCGTCCGACCCGTCCGTCCCACCGGCAGCCCCATCCCCGAAGTCCAGAGCTTCAACAAGCCCGTTGGCACCGGTCCCATCCTGGACATCGCCCCCGCGTGGGACCTGTTGTCGTACTACTACCTGACGGCGCAGGGCACGTCCGCCAAGCCCAATCTCTATCGCGTCGACGCCCTGACGGGCCAGTCTGTGGCCGCGCTCGACAATCCATTCGCCCCAAGCCGCCTGGCGCTTGGTCGCGAAGATGACGTGTACCTCATCGAGGGCTCGAAGGTCGTCCGCTACGACCTGAGCACCACGCCCGGCACGCCAGTGGCCGAGTTCACGCCCTCGCTGCCCGCGGCGGCCCTCGCGCACAACGACCTGAACGACCGCATCGTCGTCCTGACCGCCCCGCCCACGGGCCCGGGCAACCGGCGTGTGATCGTGTTCCCGGCGTCGCTCACGGGCCTTGGCACCAACCGGCCCCTTCCGGTGAGCCTCACGGGCGAGGTCCACATCTGTCCGGACGCGGAGGACGGCGACGCCTTCTGGGTCTCGGGCCGCGGCGGCACGCTCGGGCTCGACGCCCTGGCCTACCGCATCGAGCCGGACGGCTCGACGCTCGTGGTCACCGACACCATCACCTACCCGCGCAGCTCGATCACCGGCCTGTGCGTCTCGGCCGAGAACGGGCTGATCCTCACCGTCAACGACACGCTGGTCGAATTGATCAAGGACAGCCGCGGCAACTGGGTCAACAAGGCCGGCTCGCGCTGGGCCGGCCGTCGGGCCGAGGGCCGCTTCTCGCTGGCCCGCAACCGCACGAACTTCGACGCCGCCACGATGGTGGGGCCCACCTTCAACAACATCCTGGACCCCTTGGAGTACCCCAGCCACCCCGATTGCTACGCCGATTGCGACGGCGACGGCGAGCTGACCATCTTCGACTTCCTGTGCTTCCAGAACAAGTTCGAGCTGCGCGACCTGGCCGCCGACTGCGACCTGGACGGCCGCTGGACCATCTTCGACTTCCTGTGCTTCCAGAACCGGTTTGCGGCCGGGTGCGAGTGATCCCAGCCGCTTGGGGCACCGGTGACATCAAGGCGGGCCAAGTCCCAATACGCTTGTGGGACACCGGCCGCAGGCCATCGAGGCCTCGCCGCCGCGTGCCCACGCGCCAGCAGGGGAGCCAGGACCATGGCCGACTATTACTACACCGACGCGAACCGTGAGCCCGCCGGGCCCATTCCCTTCGAGAGCCTCGAGGCCATGTACGACCGCGGCGAGCTGGCCGAGGGGGCCCTGGTGGCCGAGGTCGGGGCAGGCGAGTGGCAGGAGGCCAGCGAGGTCTTCGGTGGCCGGGTCTCGGTCGAGGCGAGTCCCTCGATGGAGAGGCCCGCAGGCATCGCCCCCCCAGTCTCGCCCACCGGGCCCATCGCCGATTCCACCCACCGCTTCGAGCCCCTGGCCGGCTGGGCCTTCGGCCTGGGCATGGCGTCCTGGGTGTGCTTCGGGTTCTTCGCGGCCATCCCCGGCGTGATCCTGGGGCACATGGCCCTGGGCAAGCTCAAGGCCACGGGCAACACCGATGGGGCCAGCAAGGTGCTGGCGATCATCGGGCTCATCCTGAGCTACCTGAGCGTGGGCTTCCTGGTGCTGGGCCTGTTCATCGGCCTGGGCTTCGGCTTGCTTGGGGCCTTCATGCCCTGAGGCGTTCGCACGCGGGGGGCAAACGTGTCCACATTCGTGGCGTGCGTGTCCATGTTCGTGGCGCTTGAGGCCACGTTGGTGGCATTCGTGTCCACGTTCGTCGTGCGTGTGTCCACGTTCGTCACATGTGTGTCCATGTTCACGACGTGTGTTTCCATGTTCGTGGTATGTGTTTCCACGATCATGACGTGTGTTTCCATGTTCGCGGCATCCGTTTCCATGTTTGTCGCTTCCGGGGCCGCGAAAAACGCCCCAGAGGCCGCGCCAGCGGCGAAAGCCCGAAAATCGTTCTAACGATTCGAGTCGTCGGCGGGCCCGGCGGGCGATGGGTCCGCATCGGCGAGCGACGCGGCGGCCACGTGGTCGGTCGGCAGGGCTTGGGCTTCGGTGATCGCCCCGCGAGTGGGACGCCACCGCGCCAGCAAGGGCGGCTTGCCCTTGAGGGCCCGGTGCTGGCTCCACAACATGGAACCCGCCCCGCCCACGGCGACCGCGCCGGCGACCCACTGGCCACCCGTTAGCAGTTCCTTGAAGATCAGCAGGCTGGCGATGCTCACCACGAAGGGCTGCAACTGGATCACGCCGCTGGCCACGGCAACTCCCAGGCGATTGATGGCCATGTAGTACGCCACGTGCCCCAAAGCGATGCCGATGACGCTGGACGCCAGCAAGAGCCAGAAGCCATGGACCGTCAGGGCCCCATCATCGATCCATGCGGTGGGAAGGGCTGGAAGGCCAGAAGACACGCCAAGACCCAGCATCAGGCCCACCATCGCCAACGCCGTGTACTGGCTGATGGCCGCGAAGGCCAGGATGGAGTTGACGCCCACCATGAACTTGCGTACGGACAGGGCATAGCAGGCGAACAGCCCGCCCGCGGCGATGGAGAGCGCCACGCCCAGGATTCGTGCCAACGCCGGGTCATCGGCCAGCACCCCGCTCGCCTGGCTGGCCGTCGAGGGTTTGTCGGGCGCGAGAAAGATCGTGGCGCTGGTGCCGCCCACGACCAGCACGATGCCAATCAGGAACAAGGGCCGCCGGATCACCGCTCGCTCGCTGGCGAACAGGATGGCGGCGCCCACCGTCACGAACACGATGTGAGACCTTAAGGCAAACGTCAGCATCCCCGGGTCGAGCATGTAATGGGCCCAGGTAAAACACACCTGGCCCACGATGTTGAAGGCCGCCGGCACCAGGGCGAGCTTCCATAAGCCCCGGGGGAGCTTGCGCCGCGCGCCCACGACGAGAAGCACCGGCAGCCACAGGAGCGCCGCGAAGCCGTAGCGCCAGCCGTTGGACGTCCAGCCGTCGATATCCTCGGCGAAGTGCCGCAAAAACAGCGGGATGCTCGACCAGCCCAGCAGGGTCAGGACCACGAGCACGACGCCGCCGAGCTGGCTGGGCGCGGCGGTGGAGGGGCTCGGCGTGGGGCTCGAACTCACGGGCGCCGCTCAGGACGCATCGGCGGCCTCGGCCGGACGGGGCTTGGGCTTGCGCGCGGGCGGCTTGGGCCGGGCCAGGATGAGGGCCACGAAGGTCTGGAGGCTGACCGCCGCGATGGCCACCAG
>CAYGTM010000059.1:0-9413 GCA_964352795.1 uncultured Phycisphaera sp. | reverse complement strand
GAAAGTCACTCATCCCCAGCGGCCCGTTGCCCGGGTACGCCTCGCTCCGCGCATACCCGTCCGCCTCCACCACCCGCCGCGCCACCGACAGCAACAGGGCCCAGGCCAGGTCGGCCGTCCCCTCGGTCACCGCGTCGGGTGTGTTGGTCACCACGACCCCCGCGTTCTTGCACGCTTCGAGATCGATATTGTCCGTCCCCACGGCATACTGGCACACGCCCCGCAGCGAGCCACCGGCCGCCGCCAGCATCTCGGCATCCACCTTATCGGTAAACATGCTCACCAGCACGGTCGCGCCGGGCATCGCCGAAAGCACGCTTTCCCGTGACGGCAACCCCTCCCCCAGCACGCGCACGCTCGCGCTGCCCACGTCGAACGCACCGGGCATCTGGCGGGTCACGAGAACGAAGTCGGAATCCATAGTGCAGGATAGAAGGCCGGCCAGGGACACGCCCGGGATATTCTCACTAGCCTGCTAGAATAATGTGGCCTTATCAGGAGTTCCAACGCACCATGTTCATGCGATTGATCTATGACGAGAAGCTGGCCCAGGGTGCCTACCTCTTCGGCTGCCAGAAGACCGGCGAGGCCATCGTCATCGATCCGCAACGCGACGTGGACCGCGCCAACGACCTCGCCCGCGCCAACGGCTTGCGGATCGTCGCCGTCGCCGAGACCCACATCCACGCCGACTTCGTATCCGGCGCGCGAGAACTGGCCGAGCGCGTCGGCGCGCGCGTCTACGTCTCAGGCGAAGGCGGACCAGACTGGCAAAGCACTTGGGCAACCGCCTACGACCACCACGCCCTCAAGGACGGCGACGCGTTCTCCATCGGCAACATCGAGTTCAGGGCCGTCCACACCCCGGGCCACACGCCCGAGCACCTGGCCTATGTCGTGACCGACCACGGTTCGGGTGCAAGCGAGCCCATCGGCGTGTGTACGGGAGACTTCGTGTTCGTGGGCGACCTGGGCCGCCCCGACCTGCTCGAGACCGCCGCCGGCCAGCAGGGCGCGATGGAACCCAGCGCCCGCCGCCTCTACAGCAGCGCCAAGTGGTTCGTCACCTTGCCCGAGTACATCCAGGTGTGGCCCGGCCACGGCGCGGGCAGCGCCTGCGGCAAGGCGCTGGGTGCCGTGCCCATGAGCACGGTGGGCTACGAGAAACGTTTCAACCAGACTCTGAAAGCCGCCGCAGGCACGAACGCCGACGAGGGCGCGTTCGTGCGATCCATCCTCGAAGGCCAGCCCGAGCCGCCGTTGTACTTCGCGCGCATGAAGCGGATCAACCGCGAAGGGCCCGAAGTTCTCGGGCAACTCCCCCAGCCGCGCAAGATGTCGCTGGCCGAAATCACCCCCCACGACGCCCAGCAGGTCGCCATCATCGACACCCGCCCCTGGCCGCAATATCGCGACGGCCACCTGCCCGGCGCGATGAGCTTCCCGCTCACCAACACCTTCACCACCGACGCCGGCTCGATGGTGCGCGAGGACGAAGACATCTACCTCATCATCGAGCCCAATCGCGTGGACGAAGCCGTGCGAGACCTCGTACGCATCGGCCTCGACCGTGTCCGAGGCTGGATGGATTCTGCCGAAATGGCCGGAGCCGCCCATCTCGCCACCACGCCCGAGATCGCGCCCGCCCAGGCCGCGGCACTCATCGATACCGGATCCGTGAGCGTTCTGGACGTACGACGCGCCAGCGAGTTCGCTGCTGGCCATCTCGACAACGCCCGCAACATCGCCCACACCAGGCTCGCCGCGCATCTCGACGAACTGCCCACCAACGGCAAGCTCCTGGTCCACTGCCAGGGCGGCGTTCGCTCGGCCCGGGCCTGCGGCTTCCTCCAGCGCCTCGGCTATGACGTGGTCAACATGCAAGGCGGCTACGCGGCCTGGCAACAGGCCCACGCCACCACCACCGCCCGATAGCCCGCACTCGGGCGTCGTAAGCCGGAAACCGACACCGCGAATCCCCAATCAACCAAACGACCGGCGGCCGACCCCTACACTTGCCGCCTTGAGCACGAACCCCGGGAGGCCCGCTCGTGGACGACGCCGTCGTGATGGAAAATCTTCGCAAGACCTTCGGGCCCAAGGTGGCCGTCGAAGGCCTCGACCTGCGCGTCAAGGCCGGAAGCCTCACCGGGCTCATCGGCCCCAACGGCGCGGGCAAGAGCACCACCATCCGCATGCTCATGTCCATCCTCTTCCCCGACTCGGGCACCCTCAAGGTGCTCGGCAAGAAGAGCGCCCTCGAAAGCAAGGATCGCATCGGCTACCTCCCCGAAGAGCGTGGCGTCTACCGCAAGATGAAGGTCACCCAGTTCCTCAAATACATCGGCAAGCTCAAGGGCCTGAGCGACCCGGAACTAAGCACCCGCGTCCGCGACTGGCTCGAGCGCGTGCAACTCTCCGACGCCGCCAACAAGAAGTGCGAGGAGCTCTCCAAGGGCATGCAGCAGAAGGTGCAGTTCATCGCCGCCGTGCTGCACGAGCCCGAACTCCTGATCCTCGACGAGCCCTTCAGCGGCCTCGACCCGGTGAACCTCCGCCTGCTCCAGCAACTCATGACCGAGCAGCACCAGCAGGGCCGCACCGTGATCCTCTGCACCCACGTCATGTTCCAGGCCGAGCAGATGTGCCAGGGCATCGTGATGATCAATAACGGCCAGAAAGTGCTCGACGCCAGCATGGACGAGATCCGCGCCGCCCACGAGCCCAGCGTCGTGCTGTTCGAGCCCATCGAAGGGCAGGACGCCCATCGGGCCTCTCGCATCGAAGGCGTCCGCGCCGTCGAGCACACCCGCGACGGCTGGGCGGCCCACATCGACCCAACTCGCCTGCCCGCGCCCCAGGCCGTCCGCGCCATCGCGCAGGCCCTGGAAGTCCGCAGCGTGGCCGCCAAGCGAGTGACGCTCGAAGACGTGTTCGTCGAGCAGGTCGCTGGAGGCAGCGCGTCGAAACAAGCCGAACTCCGCGATGCCTTGCGCGGCTCGGCCGACGAGAGCGAAGCCCTCGAAGGAGCGTCGGCATGATCCGAATCCTGCACATCGCCGGCCGCGAGTTCGCCTCCACCGTGCTCACCAAGGGCTTCCTCATCGGCGCCGTGGCCGTGCCGGCGGTGCTGGCCATCGCCATCCCGGTCATCATCTTCATCATCAGCCAGCAGAAGGCCCCCGCCATCGTCGGCACCGTGGCCATCATCGACCCCACGGGCCAGGTCGCGCCTCGATTGGTCGAGTACCTCAAACCCGAGGCCATCGCCCAGCGCCGTGGCGATCTTGCCAAACAAGCCAGCGAGATGGCCCCCTCCATGCCGGGTGCCTCCTCCGAAGCCACCGACCGGGCGCTCGACATGGTGCTGGGCGAGGCCCCCAACCTGACCGTCCAGGTCCTCGACCCCGACGCCGACTTCGACAACGCCAAGGAGCGCATCCGAGCCGCCGTCAAGGACGACCCAGACTCCACCATCGCCGTCGCCCTGATCGACCTCGACGCCGTGAATAAAGAAGACACCGCCGACCGCTTCGGCGCCTTCAACCTCACCGTCATGCCACGCCTCGACGAGCGCATCATCGGCGAGATTCGAGACGGGCTGCGGCGCAGCGTGCTCGACGCCCGCTACCAGGCCAACGGCTTCGAGACCAAGGCCATCCAGGCCCTGACCTCCGTGGACGCACCCGACACCAAGGAAGTCACCGACGACGGCGAACGCACCTCCACCAGCGCCATGAGCTTCATCCTGCCCATGGTCATGATGCTCTTGGTCCTTGGTGCCGTCTTCACCGGGGGGCAATACCTTTTGACCACAACCATCGAGGAAAAGTCCAACCGCGTCGTCGAGGTGCTGCTCAGCGCCGTCTCGCCCACACAGCTCATGGCCGGCAAGATCCTGGGCCAGATGCTCGTGGGCCTCTCGATGCTCACCATCTACTCGGGCGTGGGCATCAGCGCCCTCATCGCCTTCGCGCTGGGAGACCTCATCACCCCCATGCACCTGGTGTGGATGTTCCTCTTCTTCATCACCGGCTACGGCATGATCGCATCCCTCATGGCCGCCGCCGGCGCCGCCGTCAACGACCTGCGCGAGGCCCAGGCCTTCATGACACCCATCATGATGTTCATGATGATCCCCTACTTCATGATGATCGTCATTCCGCGAGCCCCCAACTCCACGCTCGCCGTCACGCTCAGCTTCCTCCCGCCCATCAACCCCTTCATCATGATGCTCCGCATCGCCAGCAACGACCCGCCGCCCACCTGGCAGATCCTCCTGAGCCTGGCCGTCTCGGCACTCGGCGCTGTGGTCGCGGTCTGGCTGGCCGGCAAGATCTTCCGCGTGGGCATGCTCATGTTCGGCAAGCCGCCAAACTTCCGCACCCTCGTCCGCTGGGTGCGCATGGCGTGAGAGACCAAGCCCAGCCACCCACCAACCAGTCGCCCACCAACCAGGACCTCTACGAACTCTGCGTCCAGAGCCCAAAACACGTCGTCGACCTTCTCCGCGCCATCCACGGCGACGAGCCCACGCTGCTGGGCGAAGACTTCGCCGGCAGCGGTGCCGTTAGCCGCTCATGGGTCGCCCAGAGCGGCCAACACCACGCATGGTGCGTCGATCGAGATGCCCAGTCCCTCTCACGCTGCACCGGCATCGATCGCATCACCACCCGCACCGGCGATGTCATGGACGAAACCGCGCCGGCCGAAGTCATCTGGGTCGGCAACTTCTCCATCGGCTACCACCACGATCGCGCGCGCCTGCTCGCCTATCTCAAGCACGTCCGCGCCCGCTTGAAGCCCTCCGGCGTCTTCGTGTGCGACACCTACGGCGGCGAGACCGCCTACACCATCGGCCAGGTCCACCGCTTCCACCCCCTGCCCGCGCAACTCTCCCCAGACGGCACCGGCGGCTGGCGCGTGCGATACACCTGGGAGCAGCGCCAGGCCGACCCGCTCACCGGCATGGTCACCAACGCCCTGCACTTCCGCATCGAGCGGGCCGGCATCATCGACGACGAACGCATCGACGCCTTCGTCTATCACTGGCGGCTGTGGTCCGTCCCAGAACTGCGCGACGCGATGCAAGAGGCCGGCTTCGCCTCCACCGCCGTCTACGCCCAGTTGCCCGACGCGGTGGATGGTGACGGGCGGCCCTACATCCAGCCCATGGACGGTGCCGACGAGATCGACGGCAGCTTCATCCTGTGCGTCGCCGCCCGGGTCTGACAGTTCTCGCCGTTCCCAGCGACAAACTGATGGAATACCCCCGATCGATCCCGCCTTGGTCGGGCGAGGCGAATCCTAGTACGCATTGAAAGGCCCAAAGATGAGCGAGCACACCGCGACCACCCAGGCTTCCGGCCTGCCCACCATCCACACCGCCAAGCCCTACCTCATCACCTCCTGGGTCGCCCAGATTATCGTGGCGATCGTCCTGGCCCAGACGCTCTTCTTCAAGTTCACCAACGCCCCCGAAACCCAAGTCATCTTCGAGAAGCTCGGCGGCCGACCCGCCGCCATCGCCTCGGGCGTCTTCGAGCTCATCATCGTCGTGCTCATCCTCATCCCCAAGACCGCCGCCTGGGGCGCCCTGCTGGGCATCCTCATGATGCTCGGCGCCATCGGATCCCACCTCGCCGTCATCGGCATCAAGGTGCCCAACCCCGACGGCACCGGCGACGACGGCGGCCTGCTCTTCGGCATGGCCATCGGCGTGCTCCTCCTGTCCCTCATGGTCGCCTTCCTGCGCCGCGACGCCATCCTGGGCCTCATCACCAAGGGCTGAGCCCACCCACGACACCCGCTCCTACACTATTGAGACACTGTCTCAAGGAGCGGACATGCCCATGTTCAAGACAAGATTGACGACCGTTCTTGCCGTGATGGCGGCCTCGGCCCTCCCAGCCCTCGCCGCTCTTGCCCAACAAGACTGCCCCATCGCTCAAGCCCTCGCCGACAGCGACGCCCCGGTGCGGCTGTACGACACCCACGTCACCACCCTTTCGAGCCCGGCGATGGGCGGCCGCCTGCCCGGCAGCACGGGCATGGCCCTGGCCAAGGCCTACGTCCAACGCGCCTTCGAGCTGGCCGGCCTCGAACCCGCCTTCGGCTCGGGCGAAGCCGCCTCCTGGCGGCAACCCTTCCAGATCGACCAGACCACCGCCGAGAACGTCGCCGGCCTCCTCCGCGGCTCGGGCGACCTGGCCGGCCAATACATCGTCGTCGGTGCCCACCTCGACCACCTGGGTGACGGCCAGTCCGGCTCGCGCGGCGAGACCGGCACCTTGCATCCAGGGGCCGACGACAACGCCTCGGGTGTCGCGGGCATGTTGCTCATGGCCCAGTCGCTCGCCAGCGACTATCGCAACCTCGCCGGCGATCGCCGCAGCGTCCTGTTCATCGCCTTCAGCGGCGAGGAATCGGGCCTCCACGGTGCCACCCACTACGCCAACAACCCCATCGCCCCAATCACCACCCACACCCTGATGATCAACTTCGACATGATCGGCCGCATCAAAGACGGCCGCCTGAGCGTCTCGGGCGTGGGCACCGGCGTCGGGCTGGACAAGCTCGTCGGCCCCATCTTCGATGTCTCATCCCTCATCGAGCAGGTCGAGCCCAGCCTCAGCGGCCGCAGCGACCACTGGGCCTTCTACGAGGCCGGCGTGCCCGTGTTGTTCATCACCCAAACCGACCAGCACGACGACTACCACACCCAGAACGACGTGTCGTGGAAGATCAACCGCACCCAGGGCGCGACGGTCGCCGGCGTGTTCGCCCAGGTCGTCCACGTCGTGGCCACCACCGCCAACAACATGCCCTTCGTCGGCGGCCAGCAGCCCGCAGCCGGCCCGAGCATGGGCGACATCCGCGTCCGCTTCGGCATCCGCCCGGGCACCTACGTCGAGGGCGTCAAGGGCGTCGCCGTCGGCGGCGTCACCCCCGATTCCCCCGCCGACTACGCCGGCCTCCAACCAGGCGACCTGCTCGTGGGCTGGAACGGCCAGCCGGTAGGAGACGTCCGAGACTGGATGGGCCAGCTCATGCGTCACGAACCGGGAGATGTCGTCACCGTCACCGTCGAACGCGACGGCCAGCCCCTCGACCTGAAAGTCACGCTCCAGGGCAGGCGTGGCGTCTAGTTTCGACGTTCGGGAAAATACGCATATACACATCTTGTAAACTTGGGTAAAATAGGAAGTGCGGTGGGCGTCGCTTCTCTCGCACTCTCTCTCTCCCAAACGCCCATCGCGATCAAGCACAACAGCCCCGACGGCATCCGCCGTCGGGGCTGTTGCATATCCACACGGGGAATGAGAGAGCCACCTATCGGACTCGAACCGATGACCTAAGCTTTACGAAAGCTTCGCTCTACCAACTGAGCTAAGGTGGCAACCGAACATTTTCCGATCGATTCGCCGGCGATCCGTTCCGCGATCACCGGCCCCAAGTATTCGGCAGCCGCGAGCGTCTGTCCAGTGCGGCGCGATCGCTGCGAATGCGTCTCGGTCTCACTTTTGGAATGAGACGCATTCTCAGAACAAAACACGCCATTGCATGGCATACTTCTCCTGAGGGCATGGAATCGTCCCGGCCCTCATCCCGGCCCCACGACCGCAGGAGGTACACGCCATGCTCAAGATCACCGAAGGCCAGTGCGGCAAGTGCGCCCATTTCGGCGAAGACCACGCCGCCGACCAGAAGCTCGTCCAGATCCGCATCAGCGGCCAGGCCCCCGAGAACTTCCAGGAGCACTGCGGGCACCCGCAGCACAAGCCCCTGAACCTCACCGTCACCGCCACCAGCGGCTGCACGGGGTACACGCCCGCCAAGGCCGGGTAAACGACAGCCGACGCCCTAGCGCACCACACCCCGCACGGCATCGAGAATCCGCCCCGCGTTCGGCAGATACTCCGCCTCGAGGTTCTTCGCATAGGGCGTCGGCACGTCCGCCGTGTTCACGCGCACCGGCGGGTGGTCCAGCCAGTCGAACGCGCGCTCGATCACCTGCGTCACCACTTCGCTAGCCACGCTGGCGAACGGCCAGCACTGGTCCACCACCACGATGCGGTTGGTCTTCTTCACGCTCGCCACGATCGATTCGATGTCCAACGGCCGGATCGTCCGCATGTCCAGCACGTCAACCTCGATGCCGTCCTGAGCCAGCTTCTCGGCCGCCTCCAGGCAGAAGTTCACGGGCCGCCCGAAGCTCACGATGGTGCAGGCATCGCCCTCTCGCGCCAGCCGCGCCTTGCCAAAGGGCATGAAGTAATCTTCCTCGGGCACGTGGCTCATGTCGCCCAGCATCCGCTCGCTCTCGAGGAAGAACACCGGATCAGGGTCGGCAATAGCCGTCCGCAGCAGGCCCTTGGCGTCGACCGCATTGCTGGGGATCACGATCTTCACACCGGGAACGTTGCTGTACAGCCCCTCGACGCACCAGCTGTGCGTGCTGCCCAGCTGCCCGCCCGCGCCGTCGTTGCCGCGGAACACGATCGGACAGCCCCACTGCCCGCCGCTCATGTACAGCATCTTGGGCGCGTTATTCAGAATCTGATCGGCCGCCACCAGGCTGAACGACCAGCTCATGAACTCCACGATCGGCCGCAGCCCGCTCATGGCCGCCGCGATGGCCATGCCCGCGAAGCCGTTCTCGCTGATGGGCGTGTCGATGATCCGCTTGGGCCCGAACTCGTCGAGCATGCCCTGGCTGATCTTGTACGCGCCGTTGTATTCGGCCACTTCCTCGCCCAGCAAGAACACCCGCTCGTCCTCACGCATGGCGAAGCTCATGGCCTCGCGCAGCGCCTCGCGGAAGGCGATCACGCGGTCGCCCTCGCGCTGCGGCTCTTGCCAATCCGAAAAATCGGGGAAGGGCTGGGCCTTGAGCAAAGCGGGGTGCTCGATCTCGGTCATGGGCATCGCGGTTGCGGGCATGGGCGTGTCCTCGGGAACAAATGGGCGAAAGAGATGGTATCCGGCCGGGATCGGGACGGGATTCGGCCCGCCCGGGTACCATCCCTCCCAGACCCCAATCGGAGACGCCCATGCGAACCCTTCTCGCCTGCTTGGTGGCCCTGACCGCGATCACCACCGCCCAGGCCGACCCAGAACGTCCCTACGAGGCCTTCGCCCCCCTCGACCTGCCCACGCCCAACGCCCAACGCCTGGGCTCGGGTGCCCCTGGCCCGCAATACTGGCAGCAGCGCGTGGACTACGCCATCGATGCCACGCTCGACGCCAACACCAAACGCCTCAACGCCACGCTCGAAGCCACCTATCACAACAACTCACCCGACACGCTCACCTACCTCTGGATCCAGCTCGAACAAAACCTCTTCAAGCCCGACAGCATCGGCACCCGCAGCCGCACCGGCGGCGGGCCCATGCGCGCGATGGATGAGGAC
>CAYGTM010000058.1:0-9659 GCA_964352795.1 uncultured Phycisphaera sp. | reverse complement strand
GGCGGCTAGGCCCGTGTCGCGGCACTGGTCGGGGAGCACGCCCTCGATGGGCGCGCGAACAAGGGCCCGGTCGAGGTTCTGGCGGGCGAGCTCCAACTCGGCCAGCTGCGATGACAGGTTGGCTTCCAGCGCGGCGCGTCGTGGAGGGATCGACCGCGAGCGTTGGTCGAGGGCCGAGGCCTCGCGTTCGGCTCGACGCAGGGCGGCCAGTTTCTGATCGACCTCGGCGAGCGTGCCCGCTCCGCGGTCCTCGAAGATGCCCTTGGCCCGCTCGTACTCTCGCCGGGCGATGTCGCCCTCTTCGAGCACCAGCGTGAGTTGCTCGTCGAGCGAACTGGCCTCGACTTCGAGCTGATCCACTTCGGCCTCCAACGCCGCGACAAGGCCATCGAGGGCCGCCACGCGCCGCTCGAAGTCGGCCGGGTCGATCCGCAGCAGCAAATCGCCCAGGGCCACGGGCAGGCCCGCCTCCACGGCCTCAGGCCGCTCGATGACCCGGCCGGCCACCTGCACGGCCACCTGGGCCGAGGCCATGGCCCGAACGGTGCCATAGCCGGTCCAGGGGCGGGCCGTCACAACCCTCTGCACCTGGATGGTGCGGACAAGTGGGGGCAGGCTCGCCTCCTCGCTGAGCGTGGGCTGGGCCTTGGTGGCTTTGAGCACCTGGAGCAGGCCCACGGCCCCAAACAGCAGCACGAGCCCGACCAGGATGCGGGTGGCCAACGGAAGGGCCGCGCGCACCCGGCTGAGGAATGTTTTCGGCATATGCTCGGGCGATCGAACGCCCCTCCTTGGGTCCAACATTACGCTCTGGCGGCCTCGGGCGAAAGGAGAAATCGTTGACTCGTCCCCGGGAGCCGATACACTCGGCGGTTCGGGCTTGTAGCTCAGTTGGTAGAGCGCACCGCTGATAACGGTGAGGTCACAGGTTCGAGTCCTGTCAGGCCCATTCCACAGATCGGGAGCCGCATCGGAGCGAGGGCACGTTGGCCATCGCACTCCCCAGTGCCCTTGGCCGGCTCGTGCCGAAACTTCCCAGGCCGACCCTTGGCGTTGCCGGCCCGGTCTTCTGGCCCGGGCCTCACGCCGAAGGGAGTCGTTCGCGTGGCACGCCAGGACAGCTTTATGGACGACTTCAAGCGGTTCTTCGGCCGTGGCCTGGCGGTTCTGCTCCCCTCGATCCTGACGCTGTGGCTGCTCTGGCAGGCGTTCGTGTTCTTGTTCAACAACGTGGCCGAGCCCATCAACCGCGGCATCCGCGTGGTCGTGGTCGAGCTTGCCCCTCGCGTGACGCCCGACAATCGCCGGCCCGAGTTCATGCTGGTCGAGCCGGGGCGGATCGACGAGTTTTTGGCCTCTCCCGAAGGCCGGCCCTTTCGCGGTCGCTCGACCACGGCGGTGCGCGAGCACCTGGTCCGCAAGCAGCTTGGAGATTTCTGGAGCCAGCACTGGTATCTCCAGGGCGCGGGCCTGCTCGTGGCGATCATGCTCATTTATCTGGCAGGTCTGCTGCTGGGAAACTATCTCGGTCGCCGCTTCTACGCCCGCGTCGAACGCCTGATTTCGCAGATTCCCGGGTTCAAGCAGGTGTATCCCCACGTCAAGCAGGTCGTGGACCTGATCATGGGCGATCGCAAGGCGGCCTTCCGCCGCGTGGTGATGGTGCAATACCCCCGCCGGGGCATCTGGACGATGGGCCTGGTGACCAGCGATTCGATCTCAACCATCCACGAAGCGGCCGGGGTGCCGTGCATCGCGGTATTCATCCCCTCGACGCCCACGCCCTTTACGGGCTTTGCCATCACGGTGCCCCGCGACGAGGCCATCGACGTGCCGATGTCCATCGACGAAGCCATCCGATTCTTCATCACCGGGGGCACGCTGGTGCCCGAGCGGTTCGCGCCCCCAGGGTCGGAGGCTCACAAGCCTGTCGTGGAGGCCACCCGCGCCGTTGCGGCGGCCGAGGCAGCCGGATCGCAACCCTGAGGCCCGAGTGAGTATGCTTGAACGGGCCGGGCCCTACACCGGCCGGAAGGGACGAAGACCATGCGCATCGAAGTCGTCGGTCGGCATATGGCAATTACCGACGCCATCCGCCAGCACGCCGAGGAAAAGACCGAGAAGCTCACCCGCTTCTTCGACCGCATCCAGTTGGTCACATGGACGCTGGCCCATCGCACGACCTCGTCGGGCGACGCCTTCGACGTGGAGCTGATCGTGGACGTGGAGCACCACGACGACCTGGTGAGCAAGGACACCGGGCCCGACCTGTACGCCGTGATCGACGCCGTGCAGCACAAGGGCATCCGCCAGCTCACCGATCTTCACGACAAGGTGAAGCTCAACAAGCGGCAGGCACACTGACCATGGCGTTGAAGCTGACCGATATCGTGGCCCAGGGGGCCGTCGTTCCCGAACTGGCCGCCACCGAACGCGACGAGGTGATCGCCGAGCTGGTCGATGCGCTCGTCCAGGCCGGTGCTGCCCAGGCGGAGCATCGTGACGCGCTCGTGGCCGCCGTACTCGAACGCGAGCGCAAGGGGTCGACCGGCTTCGGGCGCGGCGTTGCCGTCCCGCACGTGAAGCACCCGGGCGTGACCAAGATGACTGCCGCCATCGGGCGCAGCAGCCCGGGCATCGATTTCAGCGCTCTCGACCGCCAGCCGGTGTACTCGGTGGTGCTCCTGCTCAGCCCCGACAGCAGCCCCGAAGACCACCTCAAAGCGATGGAAGTCATCTTCAAGAGCCTGGGCAACGAGACCTTCCGGCGTTTCCTTCGGCAGGCGACCACGAGACAGGACATCATCGAGCTGCTGCACGAGGCCGACCACCAGAAGCTGCCCGGCTGAGTGCCGCCGCTTCGTCACGGAATTGTTACGGAGATAGGGATTTGGCCAAGGAGTGCGCCACCAGGGTGACCATCGTGAACCGTCTGGGGCTGCACGCACGCCCCGCGACGGCCGTGGCCGACGTGGCCCAGCAGTTCAAGAGCGCCATCCTGCTCCGCCGGGACGATCAGGAGATCGACGGCAAGTCGATCATGCAGATCATGCTGCTGGCGGCCACAGAAGGCGTGGAAATCGAGGTTGTCGCAAGGGGCGACGACGCCGACGACGCCTGCAAGGCCCTTGCCGAGCTCTTCGCGCGGGGCTTCGATGAAGAGTGAGCACGAGCAAAGACCGCCGCGCCTGCCCGAGCAACTGCGCTGCCCGATCACGGGCAAACCGCTGGAGCTCGATGAGAGCGGCCAGTGGGTGCGCGTCGTGGGAGAGCCGTTGCGATACCCCGTGCGGCAGGGCATCCCGGTGCTCGTCGCGTCCGCCGCCGAGAAGCAGGTCTAAGCAGGGACGGCCAACTCTTCGAGCGCATTCTCGTTGACGCGCTGGATATTGGCACCCAGGCCCGTCAGGTACTCGTCCATGCGCTGGTAGCCGCGGTCGAGGTGGTACACGCGGCGGACCACCGTCCGGCCGCGCGCGGCCAGGCCGGCGAGCACCAGGCCGGCCGAGGCCCGCAAGTCGCTGGCCATGACCGGAGCGCCCACGAGCTTGGGCACGCCGCTCACGACGGCCGTGGGCCCGTGGCGGATCACATGCGCGCCCATGCGCAGCAACTCGGCCACATGCAGGAAGCGTTCGGGGAAGATCTTCTCGGTGATGATCGAGTTGCCGTCGGCCAGGGTCAGCATCGCCAACGCCTGGGCCTGAAGGTCCGTGGGAAATCCCGGGAAAGGCTGGGTGGTCAACTCGACGGGGCGCAGCGGGCCCTTGCGGCGGACGTAGGCCGTCGCGCGGATCGGGTCTCCGCCCGGGGTGTCCAGCGGCTCGTGCTCGCTCAGTTCGATCTCCACGCCCGCGGCCAGCAGCATCTCGAAGGGGCCCACCAGGGCGTCGACGGGCCAGTTGGCGATGGTGAGCTCACCCCGCGTGATGGCCGCAGCCATGGCGTATGTACACGCCTCGATGCGGTCGGGCATGACCCGCCGGCTGGCCCCGCCCAGTTGGTCGACGCCGTCGATGACGATGCGTGGGGTGCCCAGGCCCGAAATTTTGGCCCCCATGGTCTGGAGGAGCCGGCCAAGGTCGACCACCTCGGGCTCGCAGGCGGCTGACTCGATCACCGTCCGGCCGCGCGCCAAGGTGGCGGCGCTCATGATGTTGGCCGTCCCCAACACGGTGGAGCCGAAGGGCCCGCCCAGGAACACCGTGGCACCTCGCAGGCCCCCAGCGGGGGCCTTGGCCACTACGTCGCCGTTGGCCAGGCTGATGGAGGCGCCGAGTGCGGCCAGGCCCTTGAGGTGCAGATCGATTGGCCTCGGTCCGATAGCGCACCCGCCGGGCATCGAGATCCGAGCCTCGCCTCGCTTGGCCAGCATGGGTCCGAGAACACACACGCCCGCCCGCATGGTCCGCACGATGTCGTACCGGGCGTGGCTGAGGCTCGCGTCGGTGACGTGAGTCCGCACGGTTCGGCCGCCACGGGCCTGACCCGGTTCTTCGGCGACCTCTACGCCCAGCTCGGCGAGCAGGCGGAGCATGTTGGTGATGTCCTCGAGGCGGGGCACGTCCGAGAGCTCGACGGGCTCGTCGGTGAGCAACGAGGCGGCCAGCATCGGCAGCGTCGCGTTCTTGGACCCATGCGCCTCGAACCTGCCGGAAATGGGCCTGCCGCCCTCGATCACAAACGCGTCCATGCGTGCGTCTCCGATTCGTGTGAGCCATTTGGATGGTGAAGGCGACAGGCTACGCCGCTGATGAGTCCGAAAACGGTCTGGCCCTGTCGTTTACATCGACGCGCCGGGGCGTGGAACGTTGGAAACCGGCGTTGCAATCGTGTCGGGGTTTCCTACGCCCTACATCCGACGTTTTGGACGGGCTGTTTTCGTGCCTGACGATGGCCGCCGGGCCGCGCGCAATCGAGGCTGTAGGGGAGTGGATCGAGCGCCCCGTGGTGGGGCGTGTCAGTGGCCGGGCAGAACCGGCATGGAGGCAACGATGCGGAATGGTCAATCATCTCGCCGGATCGTGCGGGCCGCGGGCGCGGTCGGCGTGGCCGGCATCGTCGCTCTGGCGTGTGGCACGGTCGTGGCCGGCCCGGGGCAAACCAGTGATCCTTACGCCGACCTGCCCAGCCAGCTGGTGCTGACTGGTACGGTGCGCGACTTCCGCCCCCACACCGAGGGCGGGCACCCGGACTTCCAGCGGTACAACACCGGCCTGCGTGTTGGCTGGGTGGGCTTCGAGCTGGACGCCGACGGCAAGCCCACGCTGCGAGACGGCGGCCAGGGTTTCAAGATCTCGGGCTCCTATAAGGACGGCCAGGGGCGCAGCATGTTCCCCTTCGTTTCCAATGTCGATTACATGGACAACCGCGAGGGCGATTTGGCAGGCACGCTGAGCGCTCAGAGCAGCAACGTGTACACGAGCGCGGAGAGCTTCGGCCAATGGTTCCGCACCGTTCCGGGTGTCAACCTGGCCAAGCCGGCGTCCATCACGCTGACCCGCGAGGCGGGCACCGATCGGTACGTCTTCCACGCCCACGATGATTCGAGCCAGGACGGCGTCCAGGGCTTCTTCCCCATTGACGGGGAGCTGTACGGCAACCCGGCCGGCGACCAGTGGGGCCATAACTACCACTTCACCTACGAGCTGGCCACCAGCTTCATCTACGACGCCGATGCCGACAACGTGTTCACGTTCTTCGGCGACGACGACGTGTGGGTGTTCATCGACGGCAAGATGGTGATCGACGTGGGCGGTGTCCACGGCGCTGTCAGCCAGACGGTCGATCTGAGCCGCCTGAACTTCCTGGAAGACGGCGGCGAGTACGAGTTGAAGGTGTTCTTCGCCGAGAGGCATTACACCCGCTCGAACTTCCGAATCGAGACCACGCTGAAGCTGCGCTCGGTCGAGCTGCCCAGCAACAACGCCTCGTTCGACTAATCACCAACGGTTCCGACGGGGAACCGATCCAGCAAGTATGGCTACCACGCCGTGCGCCACGGATGGGCCCCTGGGGGGACCCGCGGCGCACGGCGTTCGTGTTGCGCCGGCGCATCGAAGAAGAGGAACGTGCGCGGCGAGCGCGACAGCGGCACGAAGAAGTACCGCCCGATCGACGGGCGGCGATCGCCTTGCCACGCGCCGGCCGTGCGGGCGTACCCGGGTGGTGGCAGGCCAAGGGCCACGTCTCGGCGGGCGTAGGCGAGCGTGTCGTGCTCGATGCCGGGCAGGGGCATCACGCTGGCCCACGATTCGGTGGTGACCGTCGGGGCCGCCTGGTCGAATGACGGTTGCAGGGCGCGACGATGGGCGGCGGTGGGGGTGGAGCAGCCCTGCACGCCCAGGGTCAGGGCGGCAAGTGCCGCGAGAACGGTTCTGGATATGGCCATGCTCGCCTCCGCGAGGCTGTGGCTCCGTCCTGATCTCGAGCCGGCAATCCATTCGCCGGCTTCTCTGCTTCTCTCGATCCAACGCGCCCGGGGGGACTCGAACCTCCGACCTACGGTTTCGGCACACCCGCGGCTTTCACCACGGACCGGACCATCTCTTCACCCGCCCGACCGACGTCGGGGTGGGGTGCCGGGCGCTTCCGACTGATGGCCTGAACCATCCTCGGTGCGGGGGTATTGCCGGGGCGGCTCACCCGCTGGTCTCTACACCTTCCGCCGACCGTGTTCGCATGGTGTGCGATCACGCCCCGTCGGCGGCTCGGCTCGGGATTGCCCATTGCCCCTGTGGGCAACTAGGGTTTCCCCGAGTTCACCCGGTTCGCCTCGGCCCGTTTCCGGGCCGGGCCCCTCTTTGACGAAGGAAACCGTCGCTCTATCCTGCTGAGCTACGAGCGCTCGTCTGCTCGGCGACAGTGTACCCCGGGCCACGGCCCTAAGTAGACCACAAGAGGACGTGGGTGGCCAGTGTTCGTGGCATTTGGGAGTCGAGATAACCGCGAGACGGACGCGCGCGTGCATACCTTTGCCCCCTTCCCCGCATCGCTGGCCCTCAGAATCGGAAGCGAACCCATGGACGCAGGCATCGTCGGGCTGCCCAATGTCGGCAAGTCGACCCTCTTCAACGCTCTGACCAACGCCGGCGCGTTGGCGGCCAACTACCCGTTTGCCACCATCGAGCCCAACGTAGGTATCGTGCCGATCCCCGATCCCAACCTCGAGCGCATCCACAAGCACATCAAGACCCAGCGGGTGCTGCCGGCCGCAATGCGGCTGGTGGACATCGCGGGCCTGGTGCGCGGTGCCAGCGAGGGGGCGGGCAAGGGCAACGCCTTCCTGACCAATATCCGCGAGGTCGATGCCATCGCCCAGGTGGTTCGATGCTTCGTGGAGGCGCCCGGCGGCGAAGAGATCATGCACGTCGACGGCTCGGTCGACCCGATGCGCGACATCGCCACCATCAACAACGAACTGCTGCTGGCGGACTTGCAGGCCGTCGAGAGCGCGCTGTCCAAGGCCGAACGGGCGGCCAAGAGCCGCGAGCCCGAGGCCGTGGCGCGCTACGTGGTGCTCCAGAAGATCAAGCCCGTGCTCGACGAGGGCCGGCCGGCTAGGGTGATCGCCGATAGCATCATCGATGCCGAGCAGCGCAAGGCGTGGCGCGGGCTGGGGCTCATCACCGCCAAGCCCATCTTGTACATCGCCAACGTCGACGAGAGCCAGGCCTCGGGCAACGGCGAGCTGGCGCAGATGGTGAAGGCCCACGCCGAGAGTGAGGGCAACGCCTTCGTGCCGGTGTGCGCGAGGATCGAGAGCGAGCTGGCCGAGCTGGACCCCGCCGACAAGGCCGAGATGCTGGCCGACTACGGCATGGACGAGCCCGCGCTGGGCAAGCTGTCACGCGAGGCGTACCGGTTGCTTGGCTTGCAGAGTTTCTATACCGCGGGCGAGAAGGAGATTCGCGCCTGGACCGTGCGCCAGGGCGCGACCGCGCCGCAGGCGGCCGGCGTCATCCACACCGACTTCGAGCGCGGGTTCATCCGCGCCAACATCTACGGCGTCGATGTGCTCGACCAGTTTGGCAGTGAGAAGGCCATCAAGGAAGCTGGCAAGATGCGCGTGGAAGGCAAGGAATACGTGATGCGCGATGGCGACGTGTGCCACTTTCTGTTCAACGTGTAGCGCTCTCTTTCCGAGCCTCGGGCGTACGTTCGCGGCCTTGGTGAGCCAACTTGAATGTGCCTGTTCTCTGTCCTAGGGCCGTGTGCTCACGCACGCGGCTCGGAAGGATCGGCTCGTTGAGAATCAGTTCCAGCTCACGCCCTTGGGCCAGCGCTCGGGGTGCTGGGCTGCGGCGTGGCGGATGATCTTGGCCATGTCGCTCAGCGCGAGCTCGACCAGGCGCACGCGACGCTTCGCGTTTGGCTCGGCCAGCAACTGGTAGCGCAGTTCGGGATCGGTGAATAGCGAGAAGCACACCAACTCAAAGGCGGCCGAGTCGGGAATCTGCTGGTTCTCCAGGCGTTCGAGCACCCAGGCGGCGGTGCGGAGTTGCTGGAGCGGCCACTCCGAAAGATGGACGGTGAGTTTCTGGCGCGCGGTGTTGAGGCTCGGCTGGGTGTGGCCCGGCAGGTCGAGGGGCTCGAGGTAGGCGGTGCGGTAGCGCCGCTCGTCGTCGGGGGCCTGCTCGTCGATGATCTTCGCCCGGCAGATGCCCTGGAGCAGGATGTTGTAGTGCCCGTCGGGCAGTTTTTCGTGCTGGAAGACCTGGCCGATGCACACGGCCGGCCGCAGGGGCAGTGAGTCCCCGGTGGAATCGAAGGCGTCCAGGTTGCTCGTGTCGTAGGTGGCCATGGCGATCTGGCCCGAGCCGTCGAGGGCGTCGCCGATCATCTGGCGATACCGGGGCTCGAAGATGTGGAACGGCGCCACCTGCTGGGGCATGAGCGCGACCACGCCCAGCGGGAAGATCGGCATGGGCTTGCCGAAGTTGACCTGGATGGCGATCTCGTCGCTCATGGCCGAAGTCTATCCCGGTGCGCTTCGGGTCTATTCGCGCAGGGGATCTGGGCGGTAGACGCGGGTGTTGAGGGCCCAGTGCTTCTCGGTGAAGGGGCCACGCAGGTCGGGCCCGTCGCCTCGGCTTCGCTTGGCGGCCACCAGGGCCATCTCGGTCTTGGCGTCCAGGTCGTCGAGGTTGGAGACGAAGATCGCCTCGGGCGTCGAGGGCAGCTTGGCCGCCCCATACTCGGGCACGCCGTGGTGCGAGAGGATGATGTGCTCGAGCACCATCAGGGCCTTGGGCGGCATGTCGACGCCGGACATCAAGGCCTTCTCGCGCAGCAGCACGACGCCGTCGACGATATGGCCGACGAGCAACCCGCGATCGGAATAATCGAACGCCCGGTCGTACACCAACTCGCGGGTCTTGGCCATGTCGTGCAGCAGCAGGCCCAGCAGGACCAGGTCGCGGTTGAGGTCAGGATACAGCGGCAACATGCGATCGGCCAGGCCGCACAGTTGCAGCGTGTGCTCGAGCAGGCCGCCGAGATACGCATGATGCAGCACCTTGGCCGCCGGGGCCGTGCGGAAGGCGGCCATGAGCGGCTCGTCGTCGAAGAACGCCATCGCCAGGCGCTTGGCGGCGGGGTGGGTGAGCGTGTCAAAGAGCGTGCGCAGCTCGGCGTACATCTCCTCGGGGTTGCGCTTG
>CAYGTM010000057.1:6707-9695 GCA_964352795.1 uncultured Phycisphaera sp. | reverse complement strand
ACTTCCTCGCGTGCGCCAAGGAGTGCGACGCCGCCTGCGCGTAAGCACGCACGCCGCGCCACCCTTCGACTCGAGAATAACACAGCCGACACCGCCCCGGCCGCGCTCACGCGCGGCCGGGGCGTTCATTTCCGCACCCGCCAAACAGATCGCCTGCCTAGCTGTGCAACCCGGGAATCCGCCCCTTGCGCCGCTCGTCGCTATACCGGTTCAGGGCGTTCTCGATGATCGGGTGGGCCGCGTCGGCGGGCATGATCTCGTCGACCTCCACGTCCTTGCCCTCGAGCACCTTGTAATCCTCGAGGAACCGCTTGAGCATCTTGAAGGTGTGCCGCGGGAAGTCGCTGGCGCTCTTGTAGTCGTCGTAGATGGGGTCCTGCTCGAGCACGGCGATGATCTTGTGGTCGGCCTGCCCATCGTCGATCATGCTCATCAGCCCGACCGCCCGCGCCTGCACCAGGCACATGGGCACGACCTCCTCGACGCTGAACACCAGCACGTCGAGCGGGTCGTCGTCGTCGGCCAGCGTCTGGGGGATGAACCCGTAGTTGGCCGGGTAATACACCGCGCTGCTCAGCACGCGGTCGAGCTTGAGCATGCCGCTGGACTTGTCGAGCTCGTACTTGTTGTGGCTGCCCTTGGGAATCTCGATGACCGCGCGGAAGTGCCCGGGCAGGGGGTGGTTGCCAGAGCCGGGAGTGACGTCGTGCCAGGGGTGGATCATGGGCATGCAGGGTAGGGGGGAGTTGGGAGAGAGGCATCAGGCATCAGGCATTGGGCATTGGGCAAGAGGCCCAAGGACACACGCGAAACGCCCACTGGTGCTCCGCCCCAATGCCTAATCCCTAATCCCTAATCCCTAATCCCTAATCCCGAATGCCTTCCCCCTCAGCCGGCGCTCTTCTGGTCCTTGGCCGTCACCGGCACGATGCTGCCGGCGGTCGCCTGCGGCCCGGCCTGGCTGCCCAGGCTGCCGAAGTTGAAGCCCACCTCGTTGCTCCACGGGCTGGCCAGACCGGTGCTGATCTGGGCCCGCACGCGGTACTCGACCTTGCGCAAACCGAGGGGGATGGTCGGGTCCTCGAAGGCCTTCTCGGTGAGGGTGGCCACGGCCCGCCAGTCGGTGACCGAGCCATCCAGGGCGGTGTCGCGGCGTTGGAGCGTGTACTGGGCCCCGCCCCCGCCGACGACCTTGAAGCCAGCGGCGACCACGCCGCCGCTGTTCTGCACCACCGGGCCGAAGACCGGCGCGGGCGGCGCCTCGCGCTCGCTGGGGTCCTTGGGCGCCGGGATGCCCGCCAGGGCGTAGATGGTCGCGTCGCCGGTGGCCTTGGCGTAGGCGTCGATGGTGTCGACGTCGGCGCCGAAGATGGCGCGGAGCGCGTCGAGCTTGACGTTCTTGAGTTGGGTCGCATCGCGAGCCGCCCCGCGCGCAATCAGCATGGCCGAATACGCCGCCTCGGCCTCGGAAACCGCGTTTTCAGTGTCGACCAACTGCTGCCCGCTGAGCCCCAGATCGGGCGGCCCGCTCTGGCCGCCGTTCCACTGGTCGCTGCGCTGCTTGGCGTAGGTGATGAACGCGGATTCGTTCTTCGGAAATCGCGGCATGGTGCACGCTCCGGGTCTGCGGGCCCCAAAGTCGGTTCCTGACCGAACGGGCCCAGGGTTCTGCCGGCCCCTTCCCCCGGCGACGGTGCCGGCTGGGTGGGCCACAAGACCTGTATCGATCGAACCGAATGGCCACTTCACTCCCCTTGCCACGATTTCGCCCACAATCTCGATTTATCGGGTGGGGCGGGGGCGAAATCGGGCCTGGGAGGGCGTGAGGTGGGTTCCTATTGGGCTTGGGCCCCAAGTCCGACGCCGGAGCATCCGCCGAGCGACCCTTCAAGCGAGAGCGCATGCGAGAGGCGCGGCCGCTGAGCGGCCTGGCCGCTAGGCCGTGCTCCAGAACTGCCCTGGGAGGGCGTGAGGGGGAAGGTCTATGGACTTTGCCGCTGGCCCACACCGTGGCGTGGTGGCATGCCCAGCCGGGGAGGAGGGACTCACGGCGCGGGGAGCGAGCGGCGGTCATGGCCAGTTCTCCAGCATGGCCCCGTTCTGCCCCTTGGCATCGTGCCGGTTAGTCGGTGGGGCGCTCTGTGGGGCATCGCGGGAACGCCAAGGCGAAACTGGTCAAATCTGCTCTCAGTCGATGCTCGGGTTGTTTAGATATCCCCAGATTTGGGGTGGCAGGTCGCGAGCCCGGTCCAAAGGCGCGCGGGTATAGTCCGCGAGCCGTACCAGTTCCAAAGTCGGGGCCATTCGAGATCAGCCAGACGCGTTCCGAGCCGGCCGCTTTTGTTCAGCGCGGAGAGTGCGTTTTGACGCTCAAACCAGAATCGATCACGCAGTACCACGTGTTCCTCGCTTCGCCTGGGGATACCAAGGAGGAACGGGATCGCGTTCGTCGGTACTTCGAGAACTACAACCGTCACACCGCGCGGGCCTGGGGCGTTCGATTTGAGGTCATCGACTGGGAGAACTACTCCAACACCGGCGTCGGAGGACCACAAGAACTTATTACGGAGCAAACGCTGGAGAAGTACCGGGATCGGCTCGCGCTGGTCGTGGGCCTCATGGCCCAACGGTTCGGGTCGCCGACCGGCACGGCCGAATCGGGCACCGAGGAGGAGTTCAACTGGGCGATGCAGAGCCACCAGGCGACCCGCTTCCCGGAGATCAAGTGGTTCTTCCGAAAGGTCGACAAGCTCGAGTTGCCGTCCGATCCCGATGAGGCGGAAGCGGCCCTCGAGCAATGGAAGAAGGTGAGGGCGTTTCGGAAGCGCATGCAGGATCTCAAGAACCCGGTGTACTTCGCGGAGTACCCGGACGCGGCCGGTTTCGGAGAGGTCCTCGACCGCGACCTCAATTTGTGGCTCGCGGACACCGAGCGTCCATGGGCGAAGGATCGCGCTACCGCGAACGCGAGCGGTGCCGCGCCCGTGG
>CAYGTM010000057.1:4665-6697 GCA_964352795.1 uncultured Phycisphaera sp. | reverse complement strand
GCCTGCCGGTTTCGACCCCCAGCCCCTGCGTGCCGCGCTGCAGCAGAGCTACGAGAAGCTCAACATCGAGATGCTCGATGCCACCGGGGCGTACTACAGCGTCAGGCTCTGGAGCGTCTTCGTGCCCCAGTCCGTCCGCGAGTGTCACGAGTACAACCCCCGGCTGCTCGAAATCCCCAAGGAGCACCAGAAGCGTCTTCTGGACGCCGGCGACATCACCGAAGAAGAACTCGAGGAGACCGAGCGCGAATCGGACCGGCTGCGTAAGGAATACTTCCAGCAGGCACTCCGCCCCGTGCTCGACGTCGTGGACGAGGCCCTGAACGCCACAGGGTCGGCCGGCGGCAAGCGATTGGTCATTCTGGGCGACCCGGGCTCGGGCAAGTCTTCGCTCATCCGGTATCTCGCGCTGCGATGGGCGGACACGTCAGGGCCGGCGACACCGGACCCCCAGCCGATCCCGCTCGTCGTCGAACTCGGCGCGTACGCGCGGTGGGCCTGCCAGGGATCCAAGGGATTCGCCCGTTACCTCCAGGAGGGGGCTCCCACGCACCGCTGGAAGGCCGACGCGTTCGACTCCGTGCTGGGGCGGCCCGGTGGCGTGGTGCTGCTGCTCGACGGGCTCGACGAGGTGTTCGACACGCAGCATCGCGGGGCGGTCATGAACGACATCGTCCGCTTCTCCGGCGAGCACCCGCACGTCCCCATCGTCGTGACCTCACGCGTCGTGGGTTACCAGGCCCAGCGCCTGCGCGATGCCAACTTCCGCCACTTCATGCTCCAGGACCTCGATGCCGCACAGGTCGCCAGCTTCGTCGACCGCTGGCACGACGTGACCTTCGATGACGCGGCCCAGGCCGAGCCGAAGCGCGAGCGTTTGCAGAAGGCCATCGAGCGCTCGCGTCCCATCGCCATGCTGGCGGGCAACCCGCTGCTGCTGACCATGATGGCCGTCCTCAACCGCCACCAGGAGTTGCCCCGCGCCCGGGCCGAGTTGTACGAGCAGGCCTCGCGCCTGCTGCTGCACCAGTGGGACACCGAGCGTGCGCTCGCCGGATTCCCGGGCATGAGCGACGCGATCGGCCTGCAGGAGAAGTCCGAGATGCTGCGGCGCATCGCGGCCTTCCTGCAGGGGGGGCCCGGCGGCCTGAAGGGCAACCTGATCGACGGCGACACGCTCACGGGGCTGATCGAGGGCTACCTGCGCGACGACCTGCGCATGGGCGAGGCCCACGCGGCGGCCCGCGCCGTCGTCGAGCACCTGCGCTTGCGCAACTTCATCCTGTGCTTCGTGGGCGCCGACAGCTACGCCTTCGTGCACCGCACCTTCCTCGAGTTCTTCTGCGCGGACGACATCGTGCAGCGGTTCAATGCGCGGACGCTGGACGAGGACGCCCTGATGGGCCTCTTCGAGGCGCACGCCGCCGAGGACGAGTGGCACGAGGTCCTGCGCCTGGTATGCAGCAAGATCGACGCGTCGTTCGTCGGCCGGATCGTGGAGCGCCTGATCTCAACGATCGACTTCAACGACTGGGATGACAAGTCGCTGCCGGCACTGCTCCTGGCGATCGGCTGCTTCGGCGAGGTGCGCTCCAGCGCTCGGCTCGATTCGGCGGCGCGAGCCCTCAACGCGTGCGTGCTGGGCATCTACATCCCCGGACGCGGAACTCAAAATTTCCATGAACAGCTCCTCGCGGCGTCGGGTGAGTTGGGCGCGCGGTGGCCCCAGGCAAGCATGATCACCACCACGGCCCTCGATCGGGAATCGGAGGTTGACGGGGAGATGTGGGCCGCGGTGTATCTGGCGAGGTTTCTCGCGATTGTCGGGGCCAATCAGGATGTGGTGAGAAGGCTGCTTGAATCACGGAACTATGGCCTGCGGTGGGGCGCGGCCGAAGCGCTCGGGTCGCACTGGCGTGACGACACGACGCGTGCGCTGCTCGCCGAGCGTGCGGTGGAGGACGCGGAAGAGGCTGTTCGCGGCTCGGCCCTCAGATTGCTCGCATCGCACTGGCGTGACGACACGACGCGT
>CAYGTM010000057.1:0-4565 GCA_964352795.1 uncultured Phycisphaera sp. | reverse complement strand
TCGCGGCTCGGCCCTCAGATTGCTCGCATCGCACTGGCGTGACGACACGACGCGTGCGTTGCTCACCGGGCGTGCCGTGAACGACGAGTGGACAGGTGTTCGCGGCTCGGCCCTGGCCTCGCTTGCCGAGCACTGGCGTGACGACACGACGCGTGCGTTGCTCACCGAGCGTGCCGTGGACGACGATGGGTCAGATGTTCGTGGCACGGCCCTGGCCTCGCTTGCCGAGCACTGGCGTGACGACTCGACGCGCGCGTTGCTCACCGGGCGTGCGGTCGAGGACGTGGACGACACCGTCCGAGGTTCCGCCGCCGTGTCCCTCGCCAAACCACACTCACGATTCGGGGCCATCCTCTTTACGAGTGACCTCGACGGCTTGGGCCCACACATCGACCCGCGTAAGCCGATTCCACGCGAGCACATCGAGCGGGCGGCCAGGAAGGCAGGCGTCGAGCAGGACGCCATCGACGACGAGGTCGCGTCGCTCTCCGCGCACCTGGGCTGGGACATCACGAAGGGCGCGGGAGAGCCCGCTCGGGACTAGGCCATCGAGTATTGAGATGGACCTCGCGGGGCCACTTCCCGGGCCGCTTTGGCGAGGGCTGGCCGGCCGACCGCCATCGCGAGGATGCCACCGCCTATATGCCCTGGCGGAGCACCCCCTGCGGGGCGGGTCCGATAGAGAAACCGCCCTGGCGCCCCCGCGGAACGTTTGGAGCGTGCTCCGAGCCATTTTGTGTACGCTCCGCGTCATTCGGAGCACGCCCCGAGCGGCTCGGCGCACGCTCCGCGTGGCTCGGTGGACGCCCCGAGCGGCTCGGCGCACGCTCCGCGTGGCTCGGTGGACGCCCCGAACGGCTCGGCGCACGCCCCGCGTGGCTCGGTGGACGCCCCGAGTGGCTCGGAGCACGCCCCGCGCCGCTCGGAGCGCGCTCGAAGCCGCTCGGTGGACGCCCAGAGCCGTTTGGAGCACGTCCCGCGTGGCTCGGGGGACGCACCGAGAGGCGGGGAGCACGCGCCGAGCCGCTCGGCGACCACACCGGGTGGCCTTGAGCGTGCTCGGGGGGCGTTGTCGGCGGGGCGGCACGCTGGCACGCGAGCTCACGCTCGCGGCTCGGAAAGATGCCGCCGCGTGCCCGTGTGCCCCCGTGGAATGAACCCTCCATGGAATGGCTACCCTCCCAACATCTTGTGGCACCGGCCCATGCCACCCACCACACCCGGAGTCGCCCGCCTCCCATACCCGGAGCCCCCGTGATCTGCCCCTTTTGCAGCCACAACGACGACCGCGTCATCGACTCTCGCCCCGCCGAGAGCGGGCGGACGATCCGCCGGCGGCGGGTGTGCAACCGGTGCGATCGGCGGTTTACGACGTATGAGAGGGTCGAGCACCAGGCCCGGCTGGTGGTCGTCAAGCGCGACGGCACCCGCGTGCCCTTCGACCCCGACAACATCCTCCGGGGCATCCAGGCCGCCTGCGGCAAGCGGCCGATTCCCGAGCAGGCCAAGGTGGGCATCGTCGAGGCCGTCGAGGACGAGCTCCAGCAGGCCTACGAGCGCGAGGTCGATTCCAGCGTCATCGGCGAGCTGGTGATGGCCAGATTGCGGGAAGTCGACGAGGTCGCCTACATCCGCTTCGCCAGCGAGTACCACCAGTTCATGAGCGCCACCGAGCTCCAGAAGGAACTGGACATGCTCAAGACGCGGCCCAGGGCCGTGAAGGACCAGCGGGCGCTCTTTGGCGGGGAGGCTCCAACCGAGCCGCGGGCGTGAGCGGGCTCATGCCATCCTTTGCGACCTCCGCGTTCAAGATCTTCAACGCGGAGGTCGCAGAGGTCGCAGAGGACGCGGAGGTCCGAGCCGGGCATCCCGCCCGCGACGCCCACGCGGGGCCCGTAGGATCAGGCATGGATGAGCAACGCAAGGAGTGCGGTGTGGTGCGGATGTCGAGCCTGGGTGTTCTTGGTGCGGTGTCGCTGGCATGGCTGGCCGGCTGCGCGAGCAATCCGCCGCCGCGGCCCATGCCACAGCCCGTCCCCCAGCGCGATCACACGCAGCGGCCCAAGCCGGCCGCGAATACCCCCGAGCGGCAAACCGCCAGCCAAACCGCCAGCCAGACCGCCGCCAATCCCGCCCCCGCGAGGGAAACTCCGACACAAGACACCGAGCCCGCCGAGCCAGAGTGGTACCGCCAGGGTGCCTACGAGGTGCAGGGCCGCGAGCACCGGGCGTTCGCCGTCACCGCCGGCGACGTGCGCGACGCCCGGAGCCAGGCCATGCTGCTGGCCTACGAGGCCTACCCAGAAGGCGCCGTGGCCGCCCATGAGGCCGTCCGCCAGCCCGATGGCAGTTGGCGGTTCTTCGTGCTCATGGCCGAGGGATCGTAAGCCACCATGACCCCACCAGACACCCATCTCGAGTCCGCCACCGAAGCCCCGAAGGAGGCCGTCCTCGACAAGGCCATCGATGCGGGCGACGCCCACGTCTGCACCCAGTGGCTCGACCAGGCCAGCACCGAGCAGACCGTCCACGCCGTCAGCGCCCTGGATGGCCAGGACCGCGCCAAGCTCCTCAGCCTGCTGACCAGCGAATCGGCCGCCGACCTGGTCGAGGTCATGCCCCGCGTCCACGCCGCCCAGGCCCTGGGCACCCTCGAGCACGGGATGGCCGCGGACATCCTGGGGGAGCTCACCAGCGACAACCGGGCCGACCTCATCAGCGCCATCGACGACACGCGGGCCCAGGCCATCCTGGGCGCCATGCCCGCCGAGGTCGCCGACGAGGCCCGCCGGCTGGCCAGCTACGACGAAGACTCGGCGGGCGGGCTCATGCTCACCGAGTATCTCGCGTTCAATGATTCGATGACCGTGCGCGACGTGCTGGCCGACATGGAGGCCAACGCCGAGCGGTACCGCGATTATAACATCCAGTATTCGTATGTGGTCGGCGGTGGGGGGGTGCTCAAGGGCGTCATCCCCATCCGCCGCCTGCTCATGGCCCGCCGCGCCACGCCCGTGGCCGACATCATGGTGCCCGATCCCGTTCGCGTCACCGACACGATGGGCTTCGACGAACTCCGCGGCTTCTTCGACGACCACGGCTTCCTGGCCCTGCCCGTGGTCGACGCCGACCAGCGGCTGCTGGGCGTCGTCGAGCGCGGCGCCGTCAGCGAGGCCGCCCGCGAGGACGCCGACGACATGTACCGGGCCAGCCAGGGCATCGTGGGCGGCGAGGAGCTGCGCTCGATGCCGCTGGCCCTGCGCTCGCGCCGCCGCCTCGCGTGGCTGAGCGTCAACATCGTGCTCAACATCGCCGCGGCCAGCGTCATCGCCTTCCACCAGGACACTCTCGAGGCCGTCATCGCCCTGGCCGTCTTCCTGCCGATCATCAGCGACATGAGTGGCTGCTCGGGCAACCAGGCGGTGGCCGTCTCCATGCGCGAACTGACCCTGGGCGTCACGCGGCCCAAGGATATCTTCCGCGTGCTCATGAAAGAGTGCAGCGTGGGCATCATCAACGGCATCGTCCTGGGCGTGCTCATCGGCCTGGTCGCCTTCCTCTGGAAGGGCAACTGGGCCCTGAGCCTGGTCGTCGGGACCGCTCTGGCCGCCAACACCCTCATCGCCGTCTGCATCGGCGGTGGCGTGCCACTGCTCTTGAAGGGCTTCAAGACCGACCCCGCCCTCGCGTCGGGCCCCATCCTCACCACCGTCACCGACATGTGCGGCTTCCTAATCGTCTTGAGCATGGCCAGCGCGATGATGGGGTATCTGGCGTAACTCCGATCGAGGTTTCCCTCCCAACCGAGCGACCGCAAATCCCGCCGCATCATCTTGAACTTCTGCGGCGTGCAAACTTGTTCACCTTTTGCATCCACCAACCGCGCTCCCGCGTATCGGAACGTGCTTCCGCGGAGCGCGCGTCGCTGGGGACGGGAACAAGACCCACCCCCTTCGGCGAGAGCGGACGCGGCGACCGGTTCGGGCCATTTTCTACTTTGTGGAAGACGGGCGGATCGGGCGATGTGCCCGGGGCCCATGTGGTGGGTTCCGGGGAAAGGGCCCGGCGGCGTTCCCTGCTTCATTTGGGGAACGCGACGGCTGGGTTGGTTGGCCGGGTGTGTACGCCCAGAAGGCCCGTGCGAAAAGGAGGTGATCCAGTGTCGAACTTCAGTCAGGATCTCAACACGAGGTCCATGCAGAGGACGCTGCGTCGCTGACGCCGGACGTGCCGCTCACCTTTGGTGGGTGAACCAGGTCCGGCTCCGCGCGGCATCCGCGCGGGCTTGGATCCTGCGGAAGCACAGGACGCAAGACCCGACGGCCGGCCCCACCAAGGGCCGGCCTTTTTCGTGCGCTCCCCACACCCCCCAACTCGCGCGCCACGCTATTGTCAGGAATGGCCGCGATGGCTCCCGACATGACATTGGCCGATGCCGTTACGCTCGGCGACGTGCGCGCGGCGGCGGGGCGGATCGGGGGCCGCGTGCGGCGGACGCCGGTGCTGTCGGGCACGCCCATCGACGCCATGCTCGACCGGCAACTCGATGGTCATGGGCCGAAGGT
>CAYGTM010000056.1:0-9777 GCA_964352795.1 uncultured Phycisphaera sp. | reverse complement strand
GTCCAGGTGGGCGAGTCGGTCGTCCTCCGCATCCAGAACCCCATCGACCTCGACCGCCAGCAGAGCGCCATGATCCCGATGCTCACCGAGAAGGTGCAGGCCCGCAAGATCAGCATCTACACCCCCAGCGAGGGCGGCCAGCCCATGCTGGGCGTCGAGCTCACCAACACCACCAGCGCCCCGCTCATCAGCGGCCCGGTGGCCGTCTACGACGGTGCCTACGCGGGCGACGCCATGGTCGGCTTCGTGCCGCAAAAGGCCGAGCGGATGCTCGCCTACGCGGTGGACATGGACCTCAAGGCCCAGCAGGCCCAGACCTCGAGCAACTCGCGCGCGACATACCGCATCACCAACGGCTACCTCCAGACCAGCTACGTCCGCACCATCACCAACACCTTCACCCTGCGCAACGAGGCGGGCAAGAAGCGCACCGTCATCATCGAGCACCAGCCCATGCCCGGCTGGGACCTCATCGAACCCACCAACGGCACCAAGAGCGACGACGGCAAGGTCCGCTTCGAGCGCGCCGTCGACGCCGGCAAGAGCGTCGAACTTAAGGTGTCCGAACGCCGCACCGAACGCACCAGTTACGGCCTCATCGACACCGACCTGCCCAACCTCATCGAGCAGGTCACCCGCGGCGGCGGCCAGGCCAGCGACAAGCTCATCAAGGCCCTGCGCGAGGGCGCGACGCTCAACAAGAACGTGGCCGACCTGCGCGGCACGCTCGACCGCATCACCCAGCAGGTCAGCGCCATCCAAACCGACCAGGCCCGCATCCGCCAGAACATGCAGGCCATCGACAAGACCACCGACCTGTACCGCCGCTACCTCGAAACCCTGACCACCCAGGAAGACCAACTCGCGGAGCTCAACACCCAGGCCGAGCAAACCCGCCAGGCCATCGAGAAGGCCGAAGCCGAACGCCGTGACTACTTCGAGAAGCTCAGCGTGGAGTAGGGCCTCTTTCTGGGTCCGGGGACCAGCCACTCGCCTGAAGGAGCGCGTCGATGATGGGCCGCGGCACACGGTCGCGGCTCGCTTCGCCTTGGACGTTCAAGAATTCCAGGGCGTTGTGGCGAAAGAAGTCGTGGTAGTGCCGCCGCAGCGCGTCGGTGAGGAAGACCGCCTCGTATCGCGCAAGATACTCCTGTGGTGGCATTGAGATCGGCATGAACCAATCGGTGCCATACAGGATCTTCTTGGAGAACTCGAACTCATCGGGGCCGCGATGCGCGTCCCGAGCGAACAGATCGGCCAAGTGGCCGGCAAAGTACGCTTGTCGATCCTCATGGCGGATCTCATCGTGAACGCCCACCTCGCAGTACACGTTGCGATACTTCACGCAAAGTTCATGGACGATCTGGCCCCAATCCTCGTCCAAGCCCGTGCCGAACCAATAGCCAGACGAACCCGCGTGGCCCAGACACAACCGGAGCGTCGAACGATCAGGCTCGCCCGGTCCGCGTGGCAGCTCAAGATACGACTTCCAGAACGAGGGGTGTGCCATCATCCTGCCATAGCCCCGCTGGGCCTCGAACTCGCCGGTGCTGCAATGGGCAAAGACGGGAATATCATTGGTCACGCACCAATCGAGCAGTTTCAGGATCCGATTGTCAAAGTCAGAGCCCGTGAGTTCGTTGCCGGCCGAGTCGGTGTACCGAGCCTCCCATTGCCTCAAAGCCGAACCGCCGCGCGTTGTCGGACGATCGGGTATCTGATTCCCATTCGCACGATAGCCCGAAGGTGGATACACCTTCACGCCATACATGCCGTGATCCTCGATCGCTTCCCGAACGATCTCCAGGGCCTTGCCGTCCCCCGCGGGTGGCCATCCCCTCCAATGATCGCGGTACGGGTTATACGCCACGAAGTGCAACAAACGGCCATTGGCCCGATCCTGGATCGCTTCCGCTGAGGGCACCTGGTCAGTCACAAAATCGCGCAACCACCATCCCTCTTCGGTCTGGTCATACACGGGCGCAAGATCCATCATATGGAACACCAGGATCGCGTCACGCCGCGAGAGGTCGAACGCCTCGCGGTACCGCCTGGGTGCCGTGCTCCGACGGCTAATGAGCTGCCCGAGCATGGCGGGTTGGCCGATCACGCCGTACTTTTCAAGACGCCATGGATCGATGCGATCGGTTTCCGCCATGCGTGTGATGGTATCGGGATCCGCGGCACGTTCGGATAAAAATGCCGGATCGCCAAGAAGATCCTTGAAGGCCTTGTAGTCCTCGTCGTTCTCCACCATCGCACGCTGGGTGGGCGGGAGATCTCCAAGCACTTCCTGGGAGGCGATCTCAGCACGCACAACGCCAAGAAGGGCCGACTCTTCGACGGCCTCAAGATCAGACCGTTCCACGATCAGATCGGCGATTGCGTTGACGACCGGTTCTTCCTTCCCGCGAAGCGTGCTCGAAAGGCGCGATAAGAGGATGCCACGAATCGGAAGATCTCGCGCATTGAAACCGTGCGCATGGATGTCTACCAAGGGAGCCCGACGGAACTGGGTATCGAACTCTCCACAGCGCATGGCACGCGTGGCCGCCGCAACGGCTTGGACATCGCTGGCGCGCGGTGGCTTCTCGGCCCCCGGCGGTACACCCGTACACCTCTTCTGATCCATGCACGCACATCCCGAGATCGCCGCGGCCAAATAGATGATGGCCAGCCCCAATGCACACCGCGCGGAAATACTCATCAGATGCTTGCCTCCCCCGGACAGATTTCAACGAGGCAATCGTATTTACTTCTCAGTCTGTCCCTGCACCACCTCGGCCCGCTTCTGTAATCGGCCGAAGTAGGCTTGGAGTGATTCCTGCCACTCGATGGGCACGACGTTCTCTTCGATCGCTTCGGCCACGCCCGTGCTGGCGGCCTGTACGGCGCTGCTGAACTGGGCAACCGACTCGCCCTTGACCAGTTCGCCGTACACCAATCGCTCGGCCACGATCGGGCCCTGGCCCAGGTGGGTGGGGGTGCGCTGGGCCTGGCGTTCGACCTCGACGGGGGCGGTCTCTTCGCCCGTGGCGTGGTTGGTGCCCATGCCGGCCATCGGCCCGGTACCGCCAGCGCCTTGCAGCGACTTCATGCCGCCGCCCATCTGCTGCATCTGCTGCTGGGTCTGGCTCAGCATGGCTTGGGCGGCCATCTGCTCCATCTGCATCATTTCCATCTGACTGAGCATGCCGGCCGACGCCTCGCCCGCGCCGCCCTGGCCCGGTTGCATGGCGGCCTGGGCCATCTGGCCCATCTTGTCGCCCATGCCCTGGCACGCCTGGCAGGCCTGGGCCATCTGCTGGGCCTGCTGCATGAGCTGCTGCTTCTGCTGGGGCGTCAGGTTCTGCATCTGCTGCATGGCCTGTTGCATCGCTTGCTGCATGGCCTCGGGATTGTTGGCGATTTCGGCCATCTGCTGGGCCAGTTGCTGCGCCTGCTGCTTGTCCATGCCCGCCTGCTGGAGCGCCTGCTCAAGCGAGGACTGGTCCTTGGCGATCTGCTCAAGCTGGGCCTGCATGTTCTGGAGTTGTTCGGCCAGTTTCTCGCGCGTGGCCTCGTCGAGCTCGCCCGAGTCGATCTGCTTGGCCAGCTCGTCGAGCTGCTGCTGGGCGGCCTTGAAATCGCCCTTGGCCAGCTCGCGCGCCAACTCGGCGGCCGGGCCGGGGCCGGGCTGCTTCATGCGGCTGAGCTCGCGGCGCATGGCTTCGAGCTTCATGGCGGCGTCGCCCTTCTCGACCTCGTCCTTGAGGGCCTGCTCGGCCTGGGTCAGCTTGGCCAGGGCGGCCATGCGCATCGCTTGGGGGGTCTGGAGCTCGGGGTTCTGCTCGGGCTTGAACTGGTCGAGGGGTTGGCCGGTCTGCTCGGCCACCTTCTGCATGATCTCGTCGGCTACCTTGATGGCGACCTGGGCCTCTTCCATCTCCTGATCGGCCTTGGCGATGGCCTCTTCTTTTTCGAGCCAGCCGAAGATGTCCGGACTCGACGCGGGCAGCACGAACCAGATGATTGCAACAGCCGCCGCCGCGATGGGCGGTGCTTTCCAGAACTGGCCCAGCGTAAGCGGCAGGGCGGCGCGCACGTCGACGGCGGTCGCGCGACGATCGGCGTCGGTGCGCACGGCCGCCGACCACGGATCGGTCTGGCTCTCATAGATCCACGCCGTGCTCAGGCTCTCGCGCAAGCCGGCGGCCTCGTCGACGGCTCGCGCGACGGCGACACCACGCGGTCGCGTGAGCAGCGCCCACAGCGCGGCCGAGGCGACGGCCAAAGTCGCGGCGATGGCGGCCGTGGCGACAACGTCGAGCGCCGTACCGGCAAGCCACAACCCAATCCTGGCCACGAGCACGCCCAGCACGGCGACAAACGTCGTGATGGCCAACTTCTGGAGGAACAGCCGCGCGAACAGCCGGAGCGAGGCCTTACGGACGACTCGATGGACGGCTTGCATGGTTGAAACCTCCTGTCGGGGCGGATCGAATCCCCCTCGATGCTCTATTGTACGAAGATCGGTCGGGTTCGTTGCATTCCATAATCGGAGCGCCGCCAGAGAGCGCTCTGAAGCGGTGATCGAAGGATAACCCGTATGCCACCCAAACACTTCGGCGAACGGCTGGTGCTGGGCTTCTTCTCGGTCGAGTACGCCCGCGACGCGCTCCGGCGGGCCCAGTGCGGGCCCAGGTGGCTGTGGTGGATCCACCTGATCGGGGCCCTGGGCTGGATGGTGTGCGTCAGCGGCCGGACGACCTATGTCGAGGTGGGCGGAGTGCTGTTATGGATGGCGACCGTCGCACGGCTGCCGTGGATCTGGCGGGCGGTGGTGATGGGCCTGGCCCACCCGCTCTTCCTGGCGATGGTGGCATGGACGGCGTGGCGGCTCGTCTCGCTGGCGTGGTCGCCCGATGTGGTCGCGGGGCTGGATCGCATTGACAAACTCAGGTTTGTCTGGAACATCCCGTTCCTGCTGCCGTTGGCGCCGATGGTGGGCACGCTGGTGGTGGGGCTCATCGCCGGGTCGTTTTATTACAACCTCAGCCAGATCGCCGACGCGCTGCATCGTGCCGGGATGCACTGGCTGCCGCAATGGGACCGGATGCCCAACCGCTATTCGGGATGGAATCACCCTGTCGCCGCGGGCAGCAAGTTGTGCGGGGTGCTCGGGTTCCATCTCGCCGCGCTGCTCAAGGGCACTCGCGGCTGGGCGGCGCTGGGCGGCGTGGGCACGGTCATCACGCTGGCGGCCATCATTGCCACGGGCACGCGGGCGGCGTGGATCGCCGCGGCGGCGCTCGTCGCGCTGGCGTGCGTCGTGGGTGCGTGGAAGATCCGATGGACGGCTCGCCGCGCGCTCGTCGCCGGCATCGTGGCGCTCGTGGTCATCGCCGCCGGTGCGACGGTGGGGTGGAAGGTCGCCGCCCCGCGCGCCATCGAGGCCTACGAGGAGCTCGAGCAGGTCTTCGAGCACAACAACTTCTCGTCCTATACCGGCACCCGCTTGTTGCTGATGTGGTGGGCGGTGCAGGCGTTCCAGGACCATCCGATCGTCGGTACCGGCGAGGGCGGCTACGAGCCCTGGGTGCTGGCGAATCTCGAGGCGCGCGGCATCGACCCAGCCCAACGTACCCACACCGGCCCGCATCCGCACAACACGCTGCTGCAACCGCTGGCCAACACGGGATTGATCGGCTTCGTGCTCTACGCGGTCGTGTTGTTGATGATGGCCCGCATCGCCTGGGTCGCGCGGCTGCACGAGCACCCGTACGCCGCCGGCGCGCCGTGGGCGTTGCTCGGGCTGTTCTTGGCGTGCATGTTCGAGGTGATGCACATGAACACGCACATCCTGGCGACGTGGCAACTGGTCATGGGCCTGGCCGTGGCGACCTCAATTGATTACGTCGTGCGGCATGATGGCGCGGTCGGCGGCGAGAGCGAACTCGAGCCGCTTGCCTAACAGCACGTCGGCCTGCCAGGGCTCCAGCCCGCCGCCGGGCCGCTTGAAGGCCAGATCGTGCATCGTGATGGCGTGCCCCGCCGCCAGCTCGCGCGCGGTGCCGAGGCAGCGCCGGGCGACCTGCCGCACGTCGGCCTCGATGGGCAGCAGGAACTTCGTGGGCGGGCCCAGGCGTTCGTCGTTCGGGTCGGCGTGCCATGAACCCTCGAAGGCGGCGTTGGCGAGCCGGACGTACTCGGCCAACCCGGCGGATTCGATCGAGGCGGCGTGATCGGGGCCGGGCTGCGTGCGATCAAGCGTGAGATGCTTCTCGAGCACCCGCGCGCCCAGCGACACGGCGAGCGCTCCGGTATCCACGCCAGTGGTGTGATCGCTATAGCCCACAGGCCCGGTGAAGAGGTCGGCCAGGTCTCGCACGGCGGCGACGGCGGCGTGCTCGGGCGGCGCGGGATAGCTGCTGACGCATTGAAGCAACGCCATGCGTTCGCGCGCCGAGGCGAGCCAGCCGACGGCCCGCTGGACTTCTTCACGCGAGGCCGCCCCGGTGCTGATGATGAGCGGCTTGCCGGTGGCCACCAGCGCATCGAGCAGGGGCTTATGCACGAGGTCGGGCGAGGCCGTCTTGAAGGCGTCGAGCGGCAGTTCCATCGCGGCGGGAAGAAGTGGCAGGTCGAACACCGTGGCGATGGCCTGCATGTCGAGCTCGTGCGCGAGATCGATGGCCCGACGCGCGGCCTCGATGGGCAGTTCGAGCCGTCGTAGCATCTCGCGCGGATCGCGCTCGCCCGCGGCCTTCTGATATTCCGCCAGCGTGGCGGCGCTGGCAAGAAGATCATCCGCAGTGAACAGTTGCAGCTTGATGGCGTCGGCATCGCCATCGGCCGCAGCTTGTACAAGGGCCATGAGTTGGTCGGGTGAGCCGTCGTGGTTGACGCCCAACTCGGCAATGACGTAGGGCGCGTGATCCTTCCCGATCTCTCGCGTGCCGATGCGCATGCGTCAGGAGCCCTGCTCGCCGGCCGAGGCGAGCGCGAGGGCGTGGGCCTTTTGAGTCGTGCGCATGAGCGTGGCGAAGGTGCCCCGGCCCGTGCGCTCCCGGCGCTGGTACACGCCGTCGGACATGAGTTCCCATGCGCAGGCGTGGTCTTCCAGGTTGGCGCGCATGATCTCGTGGAGGCGTTTGCGCGCGAGGTGGTCGTAGATGGGGCAGATGGCTTCCAGGCGGTTGTTCAGGTTTCGGTACATCCAGTCGGCACTGCCGAAGTACCAGTGGCCCAACAGCGGATCGGTGTGGCCGTTGGCGAAGTGGTAGATGCGCGAATGCTCGAGGAAACGGCCGACCACCGAGACCACGCGGATGTTCTCGCTCAACCCCGGCACGCCCGGCCGCAGGCAGCAGAACCCGCGCACGCACAGGTCGACCTTGACGCCCGCCTGCGAGGCCTCGTAGAGCTTGTCGGTGATCTTGCGGTCTTCCATCGAGTTGAGCTTGGCGAAGATGCGGGCGGGCTTGCCGGCCTTGGCGTGCCCGATTTCGGCGTCGATGAGCGCCTCGAACCTCGGGCGCATGGTGGTGGGGGCGACGAGCAGGTGTTCGTAATCGCCCTTGAGCGAGAAGCCGGTCATGGCATTGAAGAGTTCGAGCACTTCTCCGGTGATCCGCGGGTCGCAGGTCAGCAGCGACAGGTCGGTGTAGAGCTGGGCGGTGTGCGGGTGGTAGTTGCCCGTGCCCACATGGGCGTAGGCGCGCAGGCCGCCCTTCTCGCGGCGCACCACCAGCGAGCACTTGGCGTGGGTCTTGAGGCCCACGATGCCATACGCCACATGCACGCCCGCGTGCTCGAGGCGGCGGGCGTAGCTCACGTTGCGGCTCTCGTCGAAGCGGGCCCGCAGCTCCACCATGCACGCCACCTGCTTGCCGTGCTCGGCGGCGCGCACGAGGGAGCGCACGAAGGGCGAATCCCGGCTCGTGCGATAGATGGTCTGCTTGATCGCCAGCACGTCGGGATCGCGCGACGCCGCGCTGATGAAGGCCCGCACAGAGTCGTCGAAGTTCTCGTAGGGATGGTGGGCGAGGATGTCGCGGTCGCGGATGGCCGCGAAGATGTCCCCGCGACCGCTGCGCACATCGACGCCCAGCAGCCTGGGCGGTGTCAGCGGCTTCCAGCGTTTGTCCTTGAGGTGGGGCAGGTCCAGGCCGGCCAGTTCCATCAGATCGCCGTACTCCAGCGGGCCGCGGCGGACGTACACGTCCCCGGGTTGCAGGCCCAGGCTGGTGGAAAAGAACGAGGCCAGGTCGGCGTGGGGTTCCTCGGTCATCTCCATGCGCACGGGGCGGGCGAAACGGCGGCGGCGGAGCTCTTCCTGCACGCTCTCGAGCAGGTCGCCGGCCTCGTCCTCGACCTCGACGCTGGCCGAGCGGGTCACGCGGAACGAGTTGGTCGCCAGGATGGTGACGCCCGGGAAGAGCATGGGCAGGTTGGCCCGCATGACCTGCTCGAGCGAGGTCACTCGAAGATTCCCGGCCAACGCCATGGTGCTGGCGGTATCGCCCTGGCCTTCGGGGTCGTCGCAGCGCACCAGCCTGGGCACGCCGTCGGGGATCTTGAGCCGGCAGAAGCGGGCATGACCGGGATGGCCCGGCTCGCCCGGCTGATTGGTCCCAAGTCCGGGCAGCCCACCATCGCCGGCCAGCAGGATGCCCAGGTTCTCCGACAGATTGCTGATGAACGGGAATCGGTGCCCCGGGTCGATCGAGAGAGGCGTCAGGATCGGGAACACCTCGTCCTCGAACCAGGCATCCAGGCGGGCCCGCTCGTCGTCGGTCAGCTGGTCGTAGTCCACCAGGGCCACGCCCTCGGCTTCCAGGGCCGGGCGGAGTATGTTCTCCCAGCAGGCCGCCTGGCGGGCCTGGAGGCTCTCGACCACCTCCCGCACGGCGGCCAGCTGCTGGCGGGGGCTGAGGCCATCGGGCGAGGGGGCCTCGATGCCCGCGTCGACCTGGCGGCGGATGAGCCCGACGCGCTTCATGAAGAACTCGTCAAGATTGCTGGCGAAGATGCCCAGGAACTTCACCCGCTCGAGCAGCGGGGTGGCGCCGTCCTCGGCCAGCTCGAGCACGCGCTGGTTGAAGGCCAGCCACGAGAGGTCGCGGTTGATGAACCGCTCGGGGGTTTCGGCGATTTCTCCGGCGTTCTGGCCCGATGGCGGATGGGTCGTCGCGGTCGAAGTGTCGCTGGCTCGTTGCGTCATGGCGTCCCCACCTGCTCTGGCGAATGGGGAACATACGTCGCTACGCAGTGCGGGGCCTCGGTCACGCTCACGCGGGCCACGCGGGCGCCCTCGGGCAGCATCTCCATCAGGGCCGTGGCCAGCTCGGTGGCGATGACATACGCCACGTTCTCGGCGGTGGGCTCGATGGTGCGGCCCCGGAACGCCTCGCTGCTGTTCAAGGTGTCGTGGTTCCACGGCTCGACGATCAGCCGCAGGGCCTTCTCGACGGCATGGAAGTCGCACAAGAGCCCCTCGCCGTCGAGCGTGGGCCCGGCGATGGTGGCGGTGACCACCCAGTCGTGCCCGTGCACGGGCTCCCGCTCGCCCTTGATGAGGATGGCGTGCTGGGCGTTGAAGGTGGTCTGGGCGGTGATTTCGTACGTGGGGGGCATGAAGGGGAAGGGTAGGTGGGAGCGTGCCAGCGGCCGGGCACCCTCCTTCCGAGCCCCGAGCGCGAGCGAGCGGGTCTCTTCGACTCCCGAAGAACCCACTCGCTCGCGCTCGGGGCTCGGAAAGAGCGGGGTCGGACAGCCTCGGTCCCGGACTCACGG